>JADJGC010000023.1:600000-875181 GCA_016708315.1 bacterium | reverse complement strand
GCAAACATCGACTTGAGATCCTCATCAGTCATCTGACCGATCATTTGCCACGGCATCGGCGGGAGAATCTCGCGACCCGTACCGGTGTGTTTGCCGTTGCGCATCGCATTAACAAAGTCGTCTTCGGTCCACTTGCCAATACCCGTGTTCGGGTCGGGTGTCAAGTTGGCAGCGAACGAAACGCCCCATGGACCGGCCCACGCCGTGAAGTCGGCATTACGGCCCACGACCCAGCCATTGGGATCGGGCAATCCAGCCGCGGAATCGCTGCGACCGGCAGATTCGCTCTGTGGCCAGACAGCAAGATTGACGATCCGGTTCGGTCCCTTCGGGCCATACTTCTTGGGTGAATGGCAGTCATTACACGAGCCGGAATTTACCAAGTACGACCCGCGTTTGATCATTTCGTCCTTGGTGAGCGGCTTGTCGGCGCTGCTTTGGGCGCAATTGCAACAATCAAAGCTGCAGTAAGAAGAGAAAGTGATAGGACGGTTTTGACTTTGTCAGTCGCATTAGGTACTCCTTGTGAATATTACGGTCGTAATTTAGGAGCACTTATGGTTGTGTCAATAAATACAGAGCCATGGAGGCTATATTCGAGCAGGTTTTGATACTCGCGTTTACGAACAGATAGTCGAGTTTCTTGAAGTACGTTATTCCCGTCCCGGTCGATTTGCAGCACCGCCAGAATGCTTCCTGCGGTAATTCCACGCTGTCAATCTGCTTCATCTTCTTCTTACCCTCTTTTTGACGCTCGATCAGTTTGCGTTTACGGTGATGTCGCCGCCATAGCATTTTGCCGTGACGTTCTTGCGCATGGCGCGGACTGTCTCGCGCGCGACGACTTTGGAGCCGATTGCCGCCTGGATGATGACTTCGAACATCTGTCGCGGAATCAACTCCTGCAGTTTTGAGCAAAGTTTGCGGCCCCAGACTTGGGCGCGGTCCTGATGAATCAAACACGACAGCGCATCGACCGGTTCGGAATTGAGCAGGATGTCGAGTTTCTGCAATTTGCTGGTGCGCATTTCGAGGGAAATCGTAGTCGAGCGAAGCATATCCGCGCGAAATCGATTTGAGTTTGTCGTGGAAATCGAAGATGATCTCCGATAGTGGCAAATTAAATTCCAGTGTTGCACGCGCCGGATCGGGATAATGTGTAGCTTTGAATTCGCCGCGGCGTTCGGCGATAATCTTCATGATGCCGCCGATGTATTCCACCGGCGTGATGATTTGAGCCGCGACAAACGGTTCTTCGATATGGTCGATCAACATCGGTGAAGGCATCTTGGCCGGGTTATCGACCTTGACGATTTCGCTGTTCTTGGTGTAAACGTGATACTCGACGTTGGGCACCGTGTTGACAATCGTGACGCCGTATTCGCGTTCAAGGCGATCGTGCACAATCTCGAGATGCAACAGCCCAAGGAACCCGCAGCGGAAACCGAATCCCAATGCCAGCGACGATTCCGGTTCGAAAGTTAAGGACGCATCATTGAGTTGGAGTTTCTCCAGCGCTTCGCGGAGCTGTTCATAGCGTTCGGTGGTCGCGGGATAGATACCGGAAAAGACCATCGATTTAATTTCTTTGAAGCCCGGCAGCGGCGTTGGAGCACCATCTTTAGCATAGGTGATTGTATCGCCGACTTTGGCATCAGCAAGGTGGCGGATGTTGCAGACGATGTAGCCGACCTCCCCTGCGGTGAGTTTTTGGCCGGTTTGCGGTCGATGATCAAGTGGCCAACCTCGTCGACTTCGTATTCCGATTCCGGTGGAGAAAACTTGATGACATCGCCCTTCTGACTTCGCCATCGACGACACGCAAGTACGGAACGGCGCCGCGATAACTGTCGAACTTGGAATCGAACACCATCGCCTTCAGAGTTCCGTTGGGATCGGTGGATGGAGCCGGAATGCGCTGAACGATGGCTTCGAGAATCTCATGAATCCCGATACCCATCTTCGCGGAGGTGAAGGATATCTTCCTTCTTGCCGCCAATGAGATTGAGAATCGACTCGGCGACGCGCTCCGGTTCGGCGTGGGGAAGATCAATCTTGTTGAGTACCGATATGATTTCCAGATTCTGGTCAAGCGCTTTGTAGAGATTCGACAGCGTTTGCGCCTCGATTCCCTGAGAGGCGTCAACAACCAAGAGTGCGCCCTCGCAGGCGGCAATTGAGCGGGAGACTTCATAGGAGAAGTCGACGTGGCCGGGAGTATCGATCAAATTTAGGATGTACTTGTGCCCGTCATTAGTGATAGTGCATGCGGATCGCATGTGCTTTGATCGTGATTCCGCGCTCTTGCTCGAGATCCATATTGTCGAGCATTTGCTTGTGAGTGACGTTGATAGTGCGCGTCATTTCCGAGCAAGCGGTCCGCGATAGTTGACTTGCCGTGGTCGATATGTGCGATAATCGAGAAGTTGCGTATGTTCTTTACTAATTCCATCGGCCTATTTACGGTGCAAAGAGGGGTAATGTCAAGAGTTCGTGCTGTCTGATTGCGGTTTTTCGGGGAAGAATTTCGTTCGTTTCGGCGGCACGATTGGAGGCATCTTCGGTAAGTTTGACCTTGTCCTCAGAATATGCTACCAGCAGAAAAGCCAATAACTGCGAATTGGTGACGATATTGATACCGTAAGAAATCATCAGAAACAGGATCCCCAACACACCAATAGCGATGACTAATGCGGCGACTTGCTCGGTTCCGGAAACTGAAGAGAGCCAGTCGAAGTGCTTGAGGTTGTATACGATAGGCATTTGGGGGTCATAGCTGATGCACGAGCCGGGATACAGAGTCGTGAAGAAGCGAATCACGTTCTGGATTGGGTCGAGGGCGCTATAAGGCGCTGACGATGATGCTGTTTATCTTTCTCGCCGCCAAACCAGCCTGCAAGGAAGTTGGTTAACTGTAGAGCGCGAGCAAAGAAATAGCCGATCACAAAGATGCCAATTTTTGCGAGAAGCAGCCCGGAGATAGTCATTCCCAACCAGCGTAAGGGCTGCGTCCAGATGACATTGTAAATATAGAATGTCGCTCCGAAGGTTTCTTTCTCGCGGGCGACAATGATTGCCGGGAGTGTCAGGCAAGACGTCGCCAATCCAAAAGCAAGGAAGACGAGGAAGAGCGACCACAGAAAGAATGGTACGATGTAGAGCACTGCATAGAGAAGTTCACCGATTCCCGGAATCAGTGATACCAAGCTGACTACACCTTGAACCAGCGTTAAAACTGCTATCAAAAGCAGTACCAACTCCGCCTGAAACCCACATGGGCATCAAGTTGGAACGAGCGTCATTCGCTGCATCCCCTTCGAGAAGAAGTGGTTTCCGCGAAGATGCTCGGAAACCAAGCTTGGCTACTGTGAGGTTGCCGTAGTCATACTGACAATGAATGCGATAATTCCGACAATCCAAATTGCGCAGCTGTACCCAATGTTCCAAGCCCAAAGAAAGAACGGGAAAGAGCCTGAACTGGCTCCAGACTGAGGATAGTTGTTGCCCGTCGACTAGCAGGGCAAGGTAAGCGAACACGAGATAAGCGGCGTAGCCGAATGCCAGCGGCTGTGCCTGAGCAAGCAAGCACTTGCCGGACAAAGCCATACGTGGGGCTTTGAGAATGTCCCAGAAATCGTATCTCAGTTCAGAATTAGTAGCCATAGTGAATCATAAAGGTTAGGGATTTGGTGAATTTAAGTCAAGCGAATTAGGACAAGGTGAACTTGCAACTCTCTCGCGATGGTCAGATTAGGCAGTAAATGACAAAAATCGGCACTTATCAATTCGTAGAAATTGTGATAATCACCATATCAATTCGGGAAGTTGTGTTACATGCGGAATTTGATTTCAGTTATCGCGATTGTAGTGGCAGCATTGTCTTGTTCGAATGCGGTCGACAATAGTCGCGAGGTTGGTCAAGTAACCGGCAGGGTCTTGCTCGAGGATACGGAATTTCCGATTCCGAAGGTCGAGGTGAAGCTGGGTGATTACTCATTTACGACCGTAACAAATGGACAATTCAGCTTCTCTGTGGTTTCCGCGGGGGTTTATCAAATCTCAGCATACAAGTCGGGTTACCACCTGTATACTGATTCTTTGATTGTCTCCGGATCGACCGAGTACGAAGTCCGACTGTTTCGGGTAGGCAGTCCTAGGTAAGAAAAATTCCCTCGACTCCTTTCAGCTCATTTCAACCCCGCATAATTGACCGCTTTTGGGCTTTACTAAATTAGATTTAAGACTATATTATCAACGCTATTTCTTTAGATCTCTTACTCTGGAGTTACCTGCCATGAGAACCACGTTAAAATTTGTCACAATTCTAACTCTTCTACTGTCAACTGCAGCAATCGCCTCGGACCTTGTGAAAGTCACGCTCAGCAACCGGGATGACGCACAATTGCTCAGGAGTTACAGCCCCGATGCTGTACTCAAGACGAATTCCGGCTATCTGTTAATTGCAGAGCCTTCAACCACCGCACAACTTTCGGCATCTGGATTGAAAGTCGATACTGTAGCTTCAGCAGTCAACCGCGACGAGCTTGCACTTGACCTTCGTCTCGATAACTACAACCAGTCGAGATATTCAAGTGTCTTCTCCGAAGGCGCTATTCGCGTCTATCGGGTACCGGGTGGATTTGATCCGACTCGAGAGGATCAACCGACATTGCTCGCCTTGCCGCATCAGCCGCTCCGGATAGTTTTTGAAGAGTCGAGCTTGAAAGAATTCGTAGCACATGACCAGTCGTCGACTCCAGAGAGATTGTTAGGCACAATCCAGCAGGATTCGCTCTATTCATACACTGCTCGCCTGCAATCCTATTATCGCCGTGTTGCCGGTTCGTCAAGTATTTTCCTTGCAAGGGATTGGATCAAGGCTAAGTTCGAGTCGTTCGGATATGATTCGGTTTATCTCGATGGCTGGAGTCAGTATTTTAACGGTAAGACAAACCAGTGCTACAATGTCGTGGCGACCAAGGTTGGAACAGTATATCCGGAGATTGAGATTATTGTCGGCGCTCACTATGACGGAGTAACAACCTCGCCTGCCGGATGATAACGGTTCTGGGACGGCCGGAGTGTTAGAAATTGCCCGCGCTCTTTCCGGACACGCCGACAGAAGTCACAATCAAGTTCATTACTTTTGACGCAGAAGAATGGGGACTCTACGGCTCGTACCACTATGCCAATGCTGCGGCAGCTCGCGGTGATCAGATTCTGTTTATGTTCAATATGGACATGATCGCAAACATCTCAAACACGAATCGGGCGACAGTGTATAGTGGTGCCAACACGACATACGCCAGCATGTGGAACGGTATTGCTCAAGCAAGCTATGGTATCACTGGGTATCTTAGCGGCAACTCGAGCGGATCGGACCACTATCCATTTACGCAGAACGGGTATACAGCAGTCTTCATCATAGAATACAACTTCTCAAGCGTCTATCACTCAGCACGCGACAGCACCACATATATGAATTTCGAGTACATGACGCGGATGGTGCGCGCATCATTGGCGACAGTCGTCCAAGGCGCCAACTCAGGTGACTTTGATAACGACGGAGTTCTGAATGGTGTCGATAACTGCATTTATGTCGCGAATGCCTCGCAAGCCGACCCCGACCTCGACGCAGTCGGCAGTTCCTGCGATAACTGTCCTGATGTTTATAATCCGCTTCAGGAAGATGAGTATAATGACGGTATCGGCGACTACTGCGATGGCAGAGTGCACATTCTAAGCTATAATATGCCGCCAGCCTATCGGATGGAGAGTTACTTCTGCCAAATGGAAGCAATCGGCGGAGTTGGGTCTTACAGCTGGGCTTTCCTTGGAGGAGATCTTCCCTTTGGTCTGACATTCAACAGCCCCCCAAGGTACGCTCACAGGCGTTCCGACATTTAATGCCGATTACTACTTCACAATAACTGCGACGGACGCGGGTAGTCCAGCTAAATCAGACACGTTGAGCCTGCATATCGCCGTTACTGATGCACCGCCTCCAGACTATATTTGCGGTGATGCAGACAACAGCGGGTCGGTCAATATTTCCGACGTCGTGAGGATAATCAATTACATCTTCTCCGGAGGTACAGTGCCGGATCCGCTCGAATCGGCAGATGTTGATTGCAACTCGAGCGTGACGATTTCCGACGTAGTCTATCTGATCAGTCACATCTTTTCCGGCGGACCAGTGCCTTGTGCCGCGTGTCTGCCTTAGCACCAACAACAAATCGAATTTCGGATCACAAACATTAAGGGCGACCGGTTGGTCGCCCTTAGTGCATTAGCGGTAACTGAATGAATCGTTTACTATTGTTCGATAGGGTTACTCGCGATCATCATCATCGTCATCATCACGCTGGCGTCCGCGGGATGGTGCATTTCCACCCGGCAAATTCATGTCATAGTTGCGACGCTGTTTGTTGACCATGATGTGGGCCAAGCGCAATGGCTCGGAAGACGATATCCACGCAAGAGGTCGATAACCGTCTTGACTGCCGTCTCAACATCGATCTTGTGACCGGGGAGACAAAGAGCGGTTTGACATTTTCGCGTGATCTGATGGCGCGCCCGACTTCAATATTGCCAAGATAGATGGCAGCCGTCTCGCCGACTTCATTCCCAAGAGCATCGACCTTGCCGACAAGAATCTTTTTGGCGCAGCCGATCGTCGGCATCTCGAGCATCACACCCATGTGCGACGCCATACCGATACCGCGCGGGTGATCGATGCCGTGACCATCAAAAATAAAGACATCGGGCACAAATTTGAGCCTGCTCAGGGCTTTTGAGATGACGGGACCCTCTCGAAAGTAAAAAAGTCCGGGTACAAACGGGAAGGTGATTTCCGCTTGAGCGCGAACTTTTTCGAGTAGTTCCATCTCGGGTACTTTCATGACAACGACCGTGCAAAACGCGGTGTTGTCTTTTTTTGAGTAGGCGACATCAACTCCGCCTACGAGACGAAAAGAGGTCTTCCGGTTTAGTGCTCACCAAGGGAGCATGTTTTCTTGAAGACGCTCGGCCTCTTTTACATCGTCTGTCCAAGAATGTAGACGATTGAACTTCATTCCAATTCCTTCTACTGTACATTTTTTACTGCTCTGCAAGGGTGCGGCAAAACTGTGCTGTTGTGGGAAACAGGAGGCAGTCACCGTGGTACCACTTCATTCCAAATTGCCTGACCCGTTCGCAGTATACAAAAAGGTGGACAATATAGTACTCACTAATCTAACAGATTTCAAGGCCATAACAGTATTCTCCAAATGACTAAGTACCCGGGATCAACTCTCCAGGACATAATAGGCTGGGACATAAAGAACTGGAGCGTCGCGCTCAGAACGTGGGACAAGGTACTTTCTCAAGTCCTGCAAGGAGCCTCGGCGCTGGAAGTCGGCGCTCGAGAAGGAGGCTTGTCGCTCTACTTCGCACTCAAAGGATTCCGTGTAATTTGCAGCGATGTCGAGAACCCACGGGCGACAGCGGAGATTCGCCACCAGCGCCACGGCGTTTCTCATCTGATCAATTACGCTGCTGCCGACGCGACGCGATTACCGTTTGATAGTGGCCGTTTCGATGTAGTCGCATTTAAGTCGATTCTTGGTACCATTGGCCGCAACGACCAAATAAACCATCAGGCAAATGCTATCAGCGAAATGTACCGGGTTCTTAAGCCGGGCGGCATCCTGCTTTTTGCTGAAAACCTCGCCGGTACTGCACTTCATCGATTTTTCCGAAGGATGACTAAATGGGGAGGATATTGGCGCTATGTCACGATTGAAGAGATGCAGCAGTTTCATGGAGGGTTTTCTCACTTCAATTATGCGACTTTTGGATTCCTCGGCACGTTCGGACGCAATGAATTTCAAAGAAAGACTCTCCATCACATAGACAAAATCATTGACCCCATTCTGAAAGATCACCATAAGTACATAATATTCGGCCATGCAAGAAAGTGAAGGATGCCTGTAACGACTACCAGGCAATTGAGGAACAATTTTGCGTAACCGGTTACGAACATTCTTGCGATATTATCGTATAGCTAAACCATGTTAGAAACCACCGAGCAGAAACGTACCGACTTTACCGAAGGTTCCGTTGCAGCCTCCGTGCTGAAGATGGGGCTGCCGTCGATGATCGGGTTCCTGGCCCAGCATCTCTATTCAGTTGCCGACATGTTCTGGGTGTCGCGCCTACCGAATGGCGAAACCGGGGTTGCCGGTGTGACTTTCTTCATGAATCTGCTCTGGATGCTTTTTGCCTTCAACAGCCTCATTGGGCCTGGCTCTGTTGCGATAATCTCTCGGCGATATGGCGAAAAGGACTTCGACCGGACAGAAACAGCAATTAAGGAAACACTGATTCTGAAACTGTTCTTTGGGATACTGCTTAACCTCACAGGACTGTACTTCCTTCCGGACTTTCTCGAACTCCTCGGTGCAAAGGGGCAAGCATTAGAGATGGGAATAGTCTATGGCAGGATCATGATCATTGGTTTGCCGATTATGTATTCGGTTTACACGATTTTTACGGCCCTCCGCTGTGTGGCGAATCCGAATTTGGCGATGGCGCTGATGCTGGGGTCAAACATCCTCAACGTAATTTTGGCGCCGCTTCTGATGTTCGGCTGGATGGGTCTTCCGCAGTGGGGCATTGCCGAGCGGGTGGGCGACGGTGATCAGCGTCACAGTCACGTTTATTGTTGGCATTGCTCTGTTCTTCTCGAACAAAGTAAATGTCCGGCTCCACCTTCGCAGCAAAGTACCGATTTCGATTGCCTCTATGTGGACCATGATCTGGCTTGGCGTCCCGGCCTGGTTGGGCGAACTCTCATTCTCTCTATCCCGCTTGTTGATTACGCCGATCGTTGCCGGATTCGGCACGACTGTCGTTGCAGCCTATGGAGCGAGCATGCAAGTCATCGGGTTTGGGATGTCGATCATTGTCGGCATTGGACTTGGGCTGTCGTCTCTGATTGGACACAATATCGGCGCAAAGAAACTCGACCGCGCCAAAGCGACTGCCGACCATGCTGTTTTGTTATCGTTCGGAATTATGGCTGCGATGGGAATTCTGACCTTTGTCTTTGCGGGAGCGTACATGCGGGTGTTCTTTGAGAGCGAAGAAACGGTCCGCCACGGTGTTAACATTCTGCGTATTACGGCGATCAGTTTCCCGTTCTTTGGCGCATTCTTGATGCTTGAACAGATTCATCTTGGCGTCGGACTCAATGCGCCATACATTGTATTCAGCATTATCCATTCGTGGCTTTTCCAGGTACTACCTGCAGTCATGTTGACGCAGCTGCTTGGCTTCAATGAGACCGCCGTTTGGTGGGTTCTTACCGGCTCGGGAATTTTGACAACGATACTGTTCTACTTCTATTATCGCCGCGGCCGATGGTTGACGGCAAAGGTTTAGGCAGTTGATTTCCTATTCAGGCAACTTCGGTGATGATGTGTTGCAGTTTGATGTTGTAGGAGGTAGATTCATTAAATGACTTGGCGGCTGATCAACTTCTCAATCTGGTTTACGTTTGCCTGCGGTGTCTTCGCGCTGATGGTTCCCCACTTGATCGTCAATGATGCCCTGATTTCCCTGGGCGAACGTTCCGGCCGGATCGTAACCGACAGCACCTACTTCGTCGCTGTCAGCATTCTCCGCGTCGCAGGACTGCTGTTTTTGGCTTTTGCTATGTCGATGAAGATTCTAATCAAGCTAGGCTGGACGATGGAGAATCTCAGAGTGACACTGACAATTGTTGCCATCAACATTTTCGTCTGGGGCGGAAGCTTCATCTTCCTGATTTCAACGAAGAGCGCAGTGACACTGTCAGTGACAGGATTGGCGCTGTTGATTTGGCTGGTGATTCCGTTGTTGTTGCTCTTCGACTACAAGAAAACCGACTCGTGGCAGTCGGTGAAGTAGTAAACCGAAACTCGACTCATGAATCAAATCGGAGAGTGAGGGATTCGAACCCCCGGTCCCTTGCAGGACAACGGTTTTCAAGACCGCCGCATTAGACCGCTCTGCCAACTCTCCTGACGAGAATATATTCCTCGCACAGCCTCCGCGCAACCGAAAACCTATGCCCCAGAAATGTGATTGACGGCCAGCCACACAATGTCCATTTTACCCACGGATACTTTATGAACCTATAGACCGTTGCGACCAAGAGTCGTCGAGGAGACATTATGTCAGAAGGCTTCGTGCTGATTCGCACAATCGCAGACTTCGAAAATGGTGGAATAACGAATCAACAGCGACCCGGAAAATTCTTGGGGCTCTAACCGACGCCTCGCTAAGTCAGTCCGTCGCCAAGGACCACCGCACATTGGGTCGTATGGCCTGGCATATCATCCAGACTATGGGCGAGATGCCGACCCGCCTCGGTCTGAAAATCGACGCACCCGACGAACACTCTCCGGTTCCCACCAGCGCCGCCGCCATCCAGCAAGCGTACGACAAGGCCGCAACTTCGCTCTTGGCGACCATCAAGGCGAACTGGAATGACGAAACCCTCCTCCAGGAAGACGACATGTACGGCTCGATCTGGACGCGCAGCTTCACCCTCTTTGTTCTGATCGGCCACGAGGTTCATCACCGCGGCCAAATGACTGTGCTTATGCGTCAGGCCGGACTGAAAATTCCAGGAATTTACGGTCCATCGCTGGAGGAATGGGGCAATTACGGGATGCCGGCACCGGCGGTGTAGCGCACAAATCACGGTATGAGAAGGGGCAGGTTAGAGTGACCTGCCTTGTTGCTTTGTGAGTCTCACTTGCAGTCCGCGCAGGGTTGGGGTCCGCCGGCAAAAATGTAATTTATCAAGTGGAAGTAGTAAGGTTTTCCAAGATATGCGTCGGGACAAGACCGAGAATAGATGTGGAGCTTGCCGTCACAGAGGTCGCCCACGCCATCATAGTCTTCATCCCGCTGTTGAGAATTGCCAACGTTTGGACAATTGTCACACAGGTTGCCGACCGAGTCAGCATCCGAATCCTCCTGTTCGGGATTGCCTACTAACCAGCAGTTGTCGAGAGCATTGGCGATTGCGTCGGCGTCGGCGTCAGGATCGCAGGAATTGCCCAGCAAGTCGCCATCGACATCGCCCTGGTCAGAATTGGCAATTGCCGGGCAGTTATCGTCAGGACACTGATTGCCGGCCTGCTCTGGATCTCCGTATCCGTCGGAGTCACTGTCAACACAAGCAATCTGCGGGCCAAACGTTGTCACCCCGAAGACACCCCACTCGCTTCCCGAAGCAATTTTGCGCCACTTGTACCAATGCACGTTGTGATCCCACGTGTCATAGATGCCATATTCTTGCCGGGCTTCATCGTAGCCGATTGCGGTCACAAAGTGGTCAGTCCAGCCGTCGCCCTCAGTGTCCACCAAAAGCACCAGCGGATGGAGGAGGTCAATCTGATCTTTGAATAGTTCCCAACTGTAATTATCAAAAAGAAAGCTGCCGGCGTTGATGGTTGTTCCGGGGAGTCGATAGAGGAATTATTGCCGCAAAGACGATTCAACGTCATTGAACCAACTCCAACCGTAGTAGTTATAACTCGCGCTTCGGGAGGTGAGCATGAAATCCGCCAGGCAATTGTTGGCGTGCACCTGGCCGGTCTCAGAGCGATCCGGCTGCAAAGCTCCGGGCGAAGCATCAATCGGGCAGGAGTAGTCGCGAAAGTGATCCGATGCACTAATACCGCAGCCTTCATTTCCGCCGTCGGTCGCCATCATCTCGCTGACTTCAATAGTCTGTGTGTTTGCCGATCCCGAAATCAGGTTGGGAAATGCAAAGCCGTCCCAGAAGCCCAGCACCATACCGGCGGCTGTCGGGCCGCAACCGTGGTGCCAAATGTAGGATGGGACGCCGCCGATGACTTTGCGGGATTTGTCGGGCGGGCGCAGGCCACGGTCGATCCCTGCCGGCGAGAACGGTCCGCTTGTGCTCTGCTGGCCATAGACTTCACTCGTGGTGATGGCAATAATCACCGAGAATGTCAAAACAGCGGTCCAGCGCATCGCAAAACCTCCGCGTTCGGCTTGGGTAATAGACGTTATTATCCATATAATAAGGCCTTGGGTGCAATTTGTCAATATGCCAGTTTCTTCCGGGCAAAGGTCTAATCTTTTCCAAAGGAAACACCGGCATCGGGGCTGATTGACTTTGCGGTTGCCGAAGTGTATCTTTTCCCAGCACCTATCAAGTCCCTTGGACAAGACCGAGGGGAAAGGACAACGACCGTGGAAACGATGTGGGCCGGAGTAAAACCGGAACGGGCGGCGGGAGCCGATTTTCGTGAAGTCAAAATTCCTCAGATAAACGACAACCAGGTACTGATCAAGACCATTGCGTCTTCCATCTGCGGTACCGACAAGCATATCTACAATTGGGACAAATGGGCGCAGGGCCGCCTTAAACCACCGTTGATTTTCGGCCACGAATGTTGCGGCGAAGTTGTCGAAGTCGGCAAAAATATCCGCGGTCTCAAACTCGGCGACTTCATCGCCGCCGAATCACACATCCCCTGCGGTGTATGCAAACAATGCCGCATGGGCAACATGCACATCTGCGACAATCTCGTCATCCTCGGTGTCGACACCGACGGCATCTTTGCCGAATACGTCGCGCTCCCGGAAATCGTCTGCTGGAAAATCGACAAAGGAATGGACCCGGCAATCGCCTCGATCCACGAACCCTTCGGCAACGCGGTCTACACCACCATGTCCGCCAATGTCTCGACCAAGCGCATCGCCATCATCGGCGACGGCCCCACCGCGGCGTTTTCCTGCGGTATCGCCAAAGCCGTCGGCGCCGAACGAATCTACAATATCGGCATGCAGGATTTCAATCTCGATATCTGCAAGCAGATGGGCGCCCACGTCTCGATCAATGTCGCCAACGACAAGGATTTCAAGACGCGCATCTGGGATGAAACCTCCGGCGGCGTCGATGTCGTCCTCGATATGGCGGGCAACCAGAAGTCCGTCGAAACCGGATTTGAAATTCTCCGCAAAGCCGGTACTCTCGTGATGTTCGGTATTCCGCCCGATGCGGTGATGATCGATGTCAACAAAGCCATCATCTTCAAAGGCGCAACCGTGATCGGTATCAATGGCCGCAAGATGTTCGAGACCTGGTATCAGATGCAGGCGCTTCTCGATGGCGGCATGGTTGATCCGCGCCCGGTGATTACCCATCGCTACCCCTTCAAGAATTTCCTTGAAGCCGTCGACATGTTCGCCACCGGCAGTCAACCCTCCGCCAAGGTCGTGCTGATGATGGAGTAGGAGGATGTCAGGGCTTGAAATACTCGTGAATCTCGCTGGCGTGCTTGGGCTAGCTCTGAGCATACTTGTCTTCATCTTAACAAGGTGGGAAAGACGAAGAAGACTGACGCTTGTACTCGTGAAGGGTGACACCAGTAAGTTTCCAAAGGAAATTGAGGGCCGCGAAGAGGATCAAGAGTTGATCGTTTTGCAGATAGTAAATGAAGGCGCCAGACCGCTCATTATAGATGCTGAAAGTCTCCAAATCAGTGTGAATCAACGGAGCATCCGAAGGCATGATTGTGATTGGTTGGGAATCGATTCAATTCCGGTACCCCTAAACCCACGCACGAGCTGTAACGTAGCGCTGTACTTAGAAAGCTTTGAGGAGTTGTCTGGACTGATCGAGCACAGTGACTTGAGAAAGGTTGACAGCCCCGAAGAATGTGTCTTCATAGTGAAGGCGAGTGTCAAGAACATTGAAGGTAAGAAGTACGCCACGCGTCACGATTTTCAGTATAGCGCACTCGTTAGTGAGTTCTGGAATCGCAATGGATGAACAAAGCAACATTGTACCACACCCAAACAGTGTGCCCCACACAACGGGTTGGCTTGATGATTCGAGCGGCTCACTTCGATGCACCTGTACTCTCTCAAGTGCGCCTAAACTAAACCCACTTGGCGGGGGATTTGAGGTTTGCCACCAACAGCCAACCCTTCGCCAAGTTCGTGCTGATGATGTAGTAGGGGGCAGTAATAAAGATACGAGTTTCCAGTTTGCACACGTCCTAATTCTGAAAGGGAATTGAGATGATTCCTTCTTCGATTAAGATCAGACATATACGGTCGGCCATCGCGGAGATTGATGCGCAAGGAATACCTCGCAGGCGAAAATCCTATCGTTATGACTTGAAATACGGAGAGAGGCGTTATCCGCCGAAGCTCGTGATTTCAATTGCGGCCAAGTATTCAGAAGGCAAGGAGTTCAAACGTGGCTTCAATGCAGTTGAGGCGAAGAACTGGTTCAATCGGCACTCATTCGAAATCATCGAAAAATCTCACGGACGAGAAATCCACAGAATTCTAATCGCGGGAGAAAACGAGGAGTCCAATTTTGCAGAAGGACGCGTAAAGTACCGCATGCACCGTTCATTGGAAAGAGACCAATCGATAGTCCGAGCCGCAAAGCGAGAAAGAGTGAAGAAAGTTGGAGAGTTGCGTTGTGATGTTTGCGATTTCTCCTTTACAGAGAAGTATGGTGAGCTTGGCGCCGGCTACATAGAAGCACATCATACAGTTCCTGTCAGTTCAATTCGTGGAAAGCACAAGACGAGAATCTTGGATATTTCACTGGTTTGTTCAAACTGCCACCGAATGCTACACCGGTCAAAACCGATGAAGTCTATCATGGAATTGCGACGGGATATTACCGCAAATCAGTGATACTGTGATCGTACCCCACCCTGCGGGTGGGCTTGCTGATTCGAAGGGCACATGTGTCCCCCCCAACTGGTGGGCTTTTGATTCGCACGGCTCCACTCGAGGTGCCCGCAAACTCTCCGGCGATCCAAAGCCAATGCCGCTTGCGCTTCGCTGGGTACAGATTTTCCTATTGAGAAAGAGGCACACTTGTGGGCAAAAAGAATACTAAGGGAGAAGGTTCGCGTGAGCCTGCAAAGGCTGCATCACAACGAGTCAAAGCATGTCCAATGTGTGGGGCAGAAATACCGCAAAGCGCAAGATCATGTCGGTTTTGTGCTCACCAGATGGGAGAAGCCGCCAGAATTGCCTCTTGGGGAAATTTGTTTCTCACCCCGCTAGCATCTTTAGCAACGGTTATTATGGCGGCATTGACCCTTGTTATTGTCTGCGATACTTCCGAGCAGTTCAGGCAACAACAAGTACTTGTACAATCGCAGGTTGCTGCCAACCGACCGGACATTTCAATCACTTGTGAAGGAGAAGAAATCTATCCCTCATGGATTGACAGTCTTGGGAGTTACGGTCGTGTACTATCAATCTGTCTGAATATAGCCAACAATGGTAAGTCTCGTGCAGATTCATGCATCATTGTCGTAAGGCCAACTATTGTGAGGATTCTCAAGAACATGCCGTTAGATTCCAAGGGTCGAGCGGTTGAACTTGGTGATTTCCACGTTAGTCAACTCTACGTCGATCCGTTGTCGCCGAATGCCAAACAATCACCATGTATCTCTCTGGGCGAAGTTGCCAGTCGTATACTACAAGTTCCAGGTGTCAACTTTGCAGAAATCACATTTGAGTTGACATTTGACGTTTTCTGGGCAGCAGGCACGCTTTTGGAGTCAACTAACCAATTATACACACTCATTTGGGGACAATCCTCAGAGACAACTTGACGGTGATTTTGACTCACGTGCTTTGACTACCATACGAATTCCCCGTACTTGGTGAGGATCCTTGTAGTTGCGTCAGGTCTTGACTCGGACGCGACGCTGCGCCGCACTTAAGCTCTCACTCCCATCGCGAACGAGTTGTGACCTGACGCTGCAGTTAAGTAGGTCAGGAGCCCCGTGCTCCTGACATCACGCCTGTCCCGCGCTCTAGCTTAGTAGGTCGCGCCCTCTTAGCGCGTGACCTACAAGACTAATAGAAGCAGGTCAGCCTTCCCATCCCGCCTCAAACGGGAGGAACCCGACATTCCGATTGTGGGTCTGACTTCAGTCGGGCACTCTTCTTGCATCAGTTGGTAGGTCAGGAGCCCCGTGCCCTGACATTGTGTTGTACTGAACACACCTTCCGCTTCGCGACTGGTGCCGAAGTCCCAATCCCCAAAATGACAATAAAAGCGGATGTCATTCTCTATTTTGATTGACATTTTATGACCGAATAGTTGATTATCCGTAGAGGGCAATGTCATGAGCACAAGAATTACCTGCTCCAAATGCGGGGCGACAATCATCGAGCACCTACTCAAGCCGAGTGAGCAATCCGAGTGTCCGCGTTGCGGTCAAATGAACACCGTGCCGAATCACAGCGACACTACTGATTCGTCGTCATCTGGTCCGAACGCCAATTCCAAGCGTCGTGATGGAATCCCCAACTGTTCGCCATAATCTCGCGAACCCACTGAAGCGCCTTGCTGCCCAGTTGATCAATACAGCGGCGCTCATTGTAGGTTTTCCTGCTCGGGATGGTAACGAGCAAAGTTGCTGAATCGACTTATCCATTAAACTACTGGGTTCCTGCGATTATTCTCGTTGCTTTGCAGATCTACTTCTTGACAAGGGATGGTCAATCAATTGGCAAAAAGATTCTCGACATCAGAATCGTGATGAACGATAGTGGCGTCAACGGCGGATTTGTCCCCAATGTCCTGCTGCGTGTGTTTGTCAACACGATTTTTGCTCTTGTACCGTTGTATGGATTGGTGGACATACTTTTCATAGCTCGCCACGATTATCGCTGTATTCACGACTTGCTTGCGGGCACGGTAGTAATCGAACCAGTAAAGATACCGCCGGTAGGACAGTTCTGATATAGTTGTGGTTCTGTGCGCGGCAGCCTCTCCTCGTCTGCCCGACTCCCTCTCCCTTGGGAGAGGGCTGGGGTGAGGGCTTCGCGGGAGGTGAGGGCGGTTTTTCTGAAACAAAAATTCCATTGTGGATTTCATCCTCCGCAAATTAATTACCTTTAATGAATTGAAAGTGCTCGACAAAGGCGGCGAGCCGGCAATTAGAGTAAGGCGGTTGTATGCAGAATAATCAATGGTGGGAGCACCTCACTCCACTGCTCTACGTATTCGTCATCATTGCGGCTGCCGGATTGGTGATCAGCGCCACAGTTCACGTCTGCGGATTGGCAGGCTACGATATATCTGAAGGCAGATCCGAATACCTTTTCTTCGGGGTATTCGCAGTGTTTCTCCCCACTGTCTTAGTTACTAACGGAATGGCACGCGAGTTCAAACAAAAGGACTTGTGGAAGGCAGTTCTAAGGGGTTGTCCGCCTTGGATGAAGTACATCATCTACGGATGCTTCGCCTACGCGCTATTAAATTTTGCAAGATTTGCCTTGGGTCATGCAGTCGCTCCGGATGGTAGTACTCCAGAAACAAGCATCAAGGAAATCACCATGATGACGGGTCACATTCTGCCGTTTTATGCGATTGCTATGGGCACGCTTTATTCCGCGATTCAAGTTAGCAAAAGCGATCCGCAGCGACGTTGTTCCAATGGCCATCCGGTGTCACCATCAGCATCATTCTGCGACCAGTGCGGCGCAGAAGTCAAGCCAACACTCGCGCTTTTCAGCTCGACTTCGCCCCCCCCTCCTTGCGCCTGGACTCGGCAATCACAGAGAAGATTCTACTCGTAGGGGCGCGGTTCCCTCGCCCGTTTCCCCCTTTTCTGTCCGTCCTACGCCCCCCCGAGTTTGCGTCAGGTGCGGGTCGGGGCGGCGCCGCGCCGCACTTAAGCCCCACTTCCCGCGGGGGCGGTGGTGCCCGGACGCCGCAGTGCCTGTAGCCCGGCGCCCCTCGTGGGCGTTCAAGTTTCCTTTTCCCTTCTGGGGGGGGCAAAGCTGACCACAAAAATCTGTAGCTATCCACTCGACATTATTTTTCGCGCCAATAAGTGAAGGCACTGATGTTCGCTCAGAAGCGCCAGCTTTGCCGGCCCAACAAAGGCTTCGCAGTGAGTTCGCAACGGCCGTTGCGGTTCAACAATCTCGATCTCACGGCGAGCAATTGCCGGGGCAAGTCTGCAGTAGGTAGCCCCGCCTGCAGATGCAAATGGTCTCTGGTGCGAACACCGGTTTCGGTGATTAGCGTCAGCAATCCCGATTAACCCGGGTTACGCCGTTTTATTGAGTAAGTCACGTAGCGGAAACAGATTAGAATAGGAAACGATCACGAACTAAAAGAAATCAAATTCCAGACCTACAGAGTCGGATTAATTTCCACCACAAAGCAGGTAAGAAACTTACCCGATTCATGGAGAAGTGTAACCAAATTCCCATCTTCAGTGGGAACAATCCCTCTCTTTTTGTCAAAAAACCGGTTGTTCAAATCCTGTGCTCAATCGTTGCGCAAAAACCGCCTTCCTAAGATACGCCCCAGCAACGGCATATCTGGCTGTACCGAAAATGTAACGTGTTGAAACACTTTGGCCGCCCCTTTGCGATAGTTCCTCCCGAGGACAACTGGCACATTACCCGGGGTCAGCTCGACTCTGAAGGAGGAAACTTGAGGAGATCACCGCGTCATCTACTGTACGTTCCAGCACTATTGGCGCTGCTGGTCATCTCTTTGTCTCTGGTCGTTATTACCGGCTGTACGACCAACAGCATCGCCCCGACAACGGTCTCGACACAGGACAAGCTCGATTGGCTCAACGAAACGATGATCGACGACCAGCCCCAGCGCGGCGCTGGGTTCAATGTCATCGACTGTCCGATCCTGTTTGACACGACCTTGGTAAAGGAAGTGAGCCCTTACGGTTCGCAAATCGACATGGTGAACGGCGCCGAAAAGATCGGTTTCTCACTCCCCTACGCTGCAGTGAAAAGCCCGATTACTTTGACTATCCGAGTCACCAAGTACCAGGCGCCATTCGGCAAGTTCTGGATGCTTGAATGCGGTCCTGATGGAACGAAGTTCAAGTACCCGCTTTATGTTCAGCCAAACTCGCATGTTACGAGTACATCCAGCTCAGTACTTTTCTACTTCAATCCGGATTCAGAATTGTGGGAAGTTCAGCAAATCGAAGCCGAAGCCTCGCCGCAGTTGGCAATCGAACACTTCTCGAAGTACGGTATCAGCGAATAAGGGGGATCGAAACACCCAATCTGCGAGCCCCGAATGGTGTGCATTCGGGGCTTCTTCTTTGTATCTGCTTTTTCAGGATTCCCGATAGAATGTGATTGCCCGCCCAATTTGGCACCGCTATCAAGTACCGGTAACATCTTTGAACCAGCAGTGGAGGAAACAGAACATGTCTATGACTGACCGGGAAATCATCCGGCATCTACTGGCGACATTGGCATACCGTGCATCCAAAACTCTTCGCGGTGCGCCCGAGTCATTCGCCGACTTCAAAGCCAGCCCCAACGGCAAGACATCCTTACAGATTGTCGCACACATGGGCGACCTGTTCGATTGGGCATTGAGTATCTCAATTGGCGAACCCAAATGGAATCCCGCTGTGCCGCAGGGATGGCAGGAGGAGTGCAAACGCTTCTTCGTCAGCCTCAAGAAGTTCGATGACTACCTCGCCTCCGAATTGCCGTCCAATTTTGAACTAACCAAGCTGGTTCAAGGTCCTATCGCCGATTCCTTGACTCATACCGGACAATTGGCAATGATGCGCAGACTTCACGGCTCGCCGATGAAGAGCGAAAGCTATATCCGTGCCGACATCGTGATTGGCAGAGTTGGTTACGAACAAACTCCGGCAGAAACAAAGTACGAGTTTGATTAATACTCGCGATATCATATCTTGACTGGCGAAGGAGCACTATGACAAACGAAATTCTCGAACACTTTCGCCTGCTCGACACGCCAGTTTTACTGCATGCCGCAGCTTTTGAACTGTGCGAGTACTCATCGGAAGCGCAGGGCTTCCTGCGCGCAGCATTACTCGAACGCGGTGTCGATGAAACGCAGATCAGAGCCTACCGCCTCAAGATGTTCCCCTTTCCGACAATGGACGTTGACTGCGAAAAGTGCGGCGAGAAACTCACCATCGAACGTCAGGAACTCAACGAAGGTACTTTGACCTGCCCCGAATGCGGCACAACCCAGTTGGTACCATATCCAGAAGTATCCATCGATGATGAGGTCCATTCACTGACCGGGCGCCGAATTGATGTGAACGCGAGCCTTACGAATGATCCTGAACAAACTTCGGCATCGGAACTGGTGAATGATCCTCTGGCGAAAATGTATGGATATGGCGACAGCGTTCCCAACATCAGCCCCGGTGACAAACCGGAAGTCGAAGAGGTCCGCCTATTGGAAGAAGGTCTACCTGATACAGTCTGCGCCAAATGCGCTGTTGTTCTCGATCCGGAGCACACCTTCCTTGTTGACGAAGATTTCTTCTGTGAAACGTGTTTCAGCAAACTCGTACCTTCTGAATTGGAAGGCGGCGAAGAGGACGACAATTCCTGAGGAACTTTCACATCGCCTAGTGCCTAATCTGTGAGACTCTCGTGGCTATAAGCATATTTGACGACAAAGCACACCCGCCTCAAGAGGATGATCTCAGCGAGGTACTTGGCAAGACTTACAAACTTTGGTGCGCACTCAAAGATCACGTCATCGCAGAATACGCTCCGATCTCGCCGGAATGGGGATTCGCCAGCAAAAGCACTGGCTGGGGATTGCGCCTGAAGGGTGAAAAACGGGCAGTGCTCTACATGACACCCTGCAAGGGCTACTTCCTTGCATCATTTGCCCTTGGCGAAAAGGCGGTAGCGGCGGCACACGCCGCAAAATTGCCTGCTGCCATGCTCGAAGTGATCGACAAAGCGCCGAAATACGCCGAAGGTCGTGGCGTTCGCCTTGAAGTCCGAACATCCAAGGACGTAGATAGCATCAAAAAGCTCGCCGTTATCAAAATGGCACACTGATTCGATTGATTCTCACTCCTACAGTCACAGTCTCTGATTCACGCCAATCACAATTCTATGAGAGGCCAAAAGTGAATTTTTTCACAATAAAGAGGGACAAAAACGTCTTATTTGCTTGCCGGATTCAGGAGCGGTAGATATATTCTCGAAGACAACCTGAAGGCGATCTTACCCCTAATGTTGTGGAGGCGAGGGCGTGACTCATATCGGGAACTTCGAACAAACCTACAAATCCTTCGAATGGCAGCTCGCTGAACGCGAGTTGGACTATCAAAGTGGAAAAACGATTAATATCGGGGCATACTGCAGTGATCGAATCTGCAGTCTTGGCAAATCTCAGAAGACAGCTTTAATCTGGAAATCATTTACCGGCGAACGGCGAGACTATACGTTTGACCAGATGCGCAAACTAACCAACGGCATCGCCGCATTCCTCGGAAATCAAGGAATCAAGCCCGGCGAGCGAGTTTGTCTCTTTATGGACAAGATTCCCGAACTCTACTTCGGGTTTCTCGGTGTATTGAAGCTCGGCGCTATCTCCCAGCCGCTATTCTCGGCTTTCGGTCCCGAGTCGCTTTTTACCAGACTTGAAGATGCGCAGACAGCGGCGATTATCACCCAGCGCAAGCATGTTTTCAAAGTTCGCAAAATCTTGCCGGAACTGCCAAATCTGCGGTTGATCATCGTCGTCGACGATGACGGCGTCAAACCGTTGCAAGAACACGAAATTGCGATGCACATGAACGACTCGATGGCGCTCGACAGGTACGATGTGTATCCGTCTGTCGCTGAAACGCCTTCGGTGCTGCACTATACATCAGGCACGACCGGCAAGCCCAAAGGCGCACAGCATGTTCATTACTCGCTGATCTCGCAATACATCACGACACGCTACGCGCTCGACCTGATGGACGATGACATCTATTGGTGTACTGCCGACCCCGGCTGGGTAACCGGCACGTCGTACGGCATCATTGGACCGTGGTCTTGTGGAGTCACACAGTGCGTCCTTGATGAAGGCTTCAGCGCTGACAATTGGTATCAGTTCATTCAGGATTGCCGCGTTACCGTTTGGTACTCAGCGCCAACAGCGATACGCTCATTGATGAAAGAGGGCGAAGAGGCTGTTCGCAAGTACGACATGAAGAGTCTGCGGCACCTTGCTTCGGTCGGTGAGCCGCTCAACGCCGAGGCTGTCTTGTGGTCGCAGCGGGCATTTGGCCTGCCGTTCCACGATACTTACTGGCAAACTGAAACGGGAAGCATCGTAATCTCCAACTATCCAGGCATGAAGGTCAAACCCGGATCAATGGGAAAACCATTCCCGGGAATCACTGCAACCGTGCTGGACATGAAGACGCATCAGCCAATCACCCGCACCGGCATTGTTGGATTGATCGCACTCAAACCCGGCTGGCCGGCAATGATTCGCGGTTACTGGAACAACAAGGAAACCTACGACAAGAAGTTCATCAACGGCTGGTACATCTGCGGTGATCGGGCAAGCATTGATGACGAAGGTTACTACTGGTTCGTGGGTCGTGACGATGACGTAATCAACACTGCCGGACATCTCGTCGGTCCATTTGAGATCGAGTCTGCACTACTTGAACATCCTGCAGTCGCTGAGTCTGCCGTCGTTGGCAAACCGGATCCGGTCAACATGGAAGTTGTGAAAGCATTCGTTACGCTCAAGTCGGGGTTCGAAACTTCCAAGGAACTCGAACTCGAAATCATGAACTTTATTCGCAAGAAGCTATCCCCATTAGCGATGCCGCAAGAAATCGAGTTTGCACCTTCGTTGCCAAAGACACGCAGCGGCAAGATCATGCGCAGACTTTTGCGTGCGAAAGAATGGGGACAAGAAATTGGTGATACGTCAACTTTGGAAGATGATATGTAAGTGAGGAGAAGTGTATGTCTAATATCAAAGAAATTGTACTCGACTATGTGAAGCGTGAATACCTTGAAGATGAAGATCAAGTAATCGACTTCGACACGCCGCTCATTTCCGGCGGTATTGTCGATTCATTCTCGATGGTCTCACTCAAGGTATTTCTCGAAACCAGATACAAGATCCAGATTCCTGACGCCAAGGCGAGCCCGAAGGCATTTGATTCGGTAAATAAGATTGTCGCCCTGCTCAAGGAATTTAACGTGGAATAGGTGTTATATGGCATTTTCTGCATCAGTTCGCGATGCCTACCAGACCCAACTAAATGAAATCGTCTCGGCAGGTATTTTCAAGGAAGAACGCATTATCTGTGCGCCGCAAGGCTCGGACATTGAGGTCGAGTTTCCGGCGGGTTCAGCACATAAGCGCGTCATCAACATGTGCGCCAACAACTACCTTGGATTGTCCTCGCATCCAGAGGTAATTGCAGCCGCCCGCAAAGGTCTGGATGAACGCGGCTACGGTATGTCGTCGGTTCGCTTTATTTGCGGCACTCAAGATGTTCATAAACAGCTTGAAGAGAAGTTGACAAAATTCCTCGGCACCGAGGACACCATTCTGTTTCCATCATGCATGGATGCCAACGCCGGCGTGTTTGAAGCTGTCTTGACAGATCAGGATGTTATGATTGCCGATCGTTTGGTGCATGCGTCGATCGTTGACGGCATGCGCCTGTGCAAAGCGCACCAAGACACATACAAGCACTCCAACATGGAGCACCTTGAAGAGAAGCTTCAGCTTCATCAGGACAAGCGTTTCCGATTGATAATCACCGACGGATCGTTCTCAATGGACGGCGACTTGGCGCCGCTCGACAAAATTGTCGAACTCGCCGAGAAGTACAATTCCATGGTGTTCCTCGATGACTCGCACGCTTCTGGATTCATCGGCAAGACTGGTCGCGGTACACATGAGCACTTTGGAGTCGTCGGCAAACTCGACATTATAACAACGACGCTTGGCAAAGCCTTGGGCGGTGCTTCGGGTGGTTGCGTTTCTGGTCGGAAGGAGATCGTCGAAATGTGCCGACAGAAAGCTCGGCCTTATCTCTTCTCAAATACCATTCCTCCGGTGGTTGCCGTCGGAGCCAGTCGTGTCTTAGACTTGATTAGTCAAACAACCGAGAGACGCGACAAACTGGAACGCAATACCCTGTTCTGGCGCAAGGGCTTGACCGAAGGCGGCTTGATCATCAAGGATGGCGAGACACCTATCGTGCCAGTTATGTTGTTTAATGCCAAATTGTCGCAAGATTTCGCCCGTGAGCTGTTCCAAGAGGGCATTTACGCTGTCGGATTCTTCTTCCCGGTCGTTGCCAAAGGGCAAGCGCGAATCCGCACACAACTCTCTGCGGCGCACGATCAGCATCACTTGGATAAAGCCTTGGCCGCCTTCATCAAAGTAGGCAAGAAGTTTGATATTCTGCACAAAACCAAAGAGCAGATTATCGAGAAATACGGGCTTTAGTCGCAACTAACCAACTCAAGCAGGTGCCGGTTTCGCTCAAAGATCCGGCACCTGTTTTCTTAGGTGTATCGCCGATTCCACCCGCATCAAATCTACAAAAGCTGTTTACATACGCTGGGCAATGCTGTAGAATATGCCCCAACAAGGAGACTGTATGTACCAGCGTGCCAAGTATGACTTCAGTTCAGAGCTATCAAATATCCGCGATTCCGGGATCTTCAAGGAAGAACGGATCATTCGCTCAGCACAAAACGCTCACATCAGCGTTTCGTTGCCGAGACAACAAGAAGTTACTGACGTTCTCAATTTCTGTGCGAACAACTACCTCGGATTGGCTAATCATCCGGCGATTCTCGCCGCCGCCCACAAGGCGCTGGATGATTACGGATTCGGCTTGTCTTCCGTTCGCTTCATCTGCGGCACCCAAGATCTCCATATCCAATTAGAAAAGAGAATCACCGAATTCTATCAAACCGATGATGCAATTCTCTATTCATCTTGCTTCGACGCCAACGGCGGACTTTTTGAGTGCCTGCTCGGAGCCGAAGACTGCATCATCACCGACAGCTTAAATCACGCCAGTATTATCGACGGCATCCGACTTTGCAAAGCCAAGCGATACATCTATGAACACTCCGACATGGCCTCGCTGGAACGAAATCTGATTCGCGCCCGGGAAGGCATGGATATTTGGGATCATCCCGGACTTTCAGACCGCCCTCAGCCTTCGCGCAACATCTTGATCGCCACCGATGGCGTCTTCTCGATGGATGGCGACATTGCCAAGGTCAAAGACATTGTAGCTTTGGCAAGAAAGTACGACGCGATGGTTATGGTCGATGAAAGTCACGCCACCGGCTTCTTGGGAAAGACGGGACGTGGATCGCTGGAGATTAACGAAGTGTTGGGTGAAGTCGAGATTATCACTTCGACACTTGGCAAAGCTATGGGTGGAGGCTCCGGTGGATTCACAACGGGCAAGCGCGAAATCATTGAGTTGCTGCGGCAAAAATCGCGGCCGTATCTCTTCTCCAATACCGTAGCTCCGGCACTGGTGGCGGGAAGTATCGCCGCCTTCGATTTGTTGTCGAACAGCGACGATCTGCGTGAACGGCTGATGGCAAATACACAGTATTTCCGCAAAGAGATGAACGCGCGCGGATTCGATATTGTGCAGGGCATTCACCCGATTGTGCCGATCCTATTCCGCAGATTTGAGAACGACGCCGAGTTATCACAGCATATGGCGCGCGATCTCTATGATGAAGGAATCTACGTCGTCGGCTTCTTCTATCCGGTAGTGCCGAAGGGCGCAGCTCGCATTCGTGTACAACTATCCGCCGCCCACACGCAAGAGCAGATCGATCGGGCGCTGGCAGCATTTTCCAAAGTCGGCAAAAAGCACGGCGTGATTTCTTAAGGAATATTCAATGAGCAAGATTGCACTCATCACCGGAGCATCATCCGGTATCGGCGAAGCCACCGCACGCAAATTAGCAGACAGCGGCTGGGACCTAATTCTGGCAGCGCGTCGTTTCGAGCGGCTGGAGAAACTTGTCTCGACCTTCAAGGTCGAAACGCATCTCCTCCAACTCGATGTCCGCAATCGCGCCGCAGTTGATTCTGCTATCTCCGGTTTGCCGGAACGCTGGCGAAACATCGAATTGCTAGTGAACAACGCCGGACTGAGTCGACACCTTTTGAAGCTTCACGAAGGCGACCCCGTTGCATGGGATGAGATGATCGACACCAATGTCAAGGGTCTGCTCTATGTCAGCCGCGCCGTAATCCCTGGAATGGTGGCGCGTGGTCGCGGACATGTGATCAACGTCGGTTCAATCGCCGGCCACGAGGTTTACCCCAACGGCAATGTCTATTGCGCGAGCAAGTTCGCAGTCGATGCACTGACCAAGGGTATGATGATGGATTTGGTCGATACACCGATTCGCGTTTCGACAGTCGATCCCGGCTTGGTTGAAACTGAATTCTCGATGGTGCGATTTTACGGCGACACTGAGCGTGCCGAGAAAGTCTATCAGGGGCTTCGTCCCTTGACCGGCGATGATATCGCCGAGACTATCGAGTGGATTGCTTCGCGCCCGGAACATATTCAGATTGCCCAAGTCGTCATACTCCCCAAGAGCCAGGCCGGCGCAATGGTCGTCCACCGCAAACAATAATTTCCACGGAGCACATATGTCCAAAAAAGTAATTGCTACAGATAACGCCCCAAAAGCAATTGGTCCATACTCACAGGGAATCGTACTGACCGAGTGCAAGAATCTCATCTACTGCTCTGGTCAGATTCCGATCGATCCCGCCGTTGGGAAAGTGGTCGAAGGGGACATCACCGCCCAGACGCATCAAGTATTCAAGAACATCACTGCCATTCTCACAGCCTCCGGTTCCAGCCTCAAGAATGTAATCAAGACAACTGTGTTTCTGAAAAACATGGACGACTTCAAAGCAATGAACGAGGTCTATGCCGGTTACTTCGACGGCGAATTTCCTGCGCGCTCAACAGTCCAAGTCGCAAAGTTGCCGCTCGATGTCTCGGTCGAGATCGAAGTCATCGCCTACCTGGCATAATCAGAAGGCACCGTTTTTGCGGTGCCCGTGGAGATACATCAACTTCATACGATTGAGCTAATATGCTTCCAGTTACACTTGAATGGATCGGCGCAAAACAATTCGAAGCCACTAACATTGAAGATGTCAAGTTTCGAATGGATGTTAAGAAGAAGGGCGGCGGCGCAGGGATTTACGCATCTCCGACCGATCACTTGTTGGCAGCGGTTGGAGCTTGCAGTGGAATTGACGTCGTTGGCATTCTTGATAAAATGCGCCAAGAACTGACATCGCTGCGAATTGATGTCATTGGCGAGCAGGTCGAGGAGAATCCGAAATACTTCAGATCGATTAAGATCACCTACTTGCTTACGGGAACGAATCTCGACCGCGCCAAAGTCGAGCAAGCGGTCACGCTATCGCAGGATAAGTACTGCTCGGTCCGCGCGACTCTTAGCGACAAGTGCGTCATCACGACAGAGATCGTTATCAGTTAACGACCGAATTCCTTGTGTGCAAAAGGATGAACGCGATCATTCGGACCGATCGGCTTGGCATTGCGAATATCGTGTGCCAATGCTACCGATGGGCGAGCCGCCTCTAATCCAAATCCGCCACCACCAAGTATCTCCCGATAGACAACAGTGTGCAAATCGGTGAAGCCGCCCGAGAATTCAATCTCGCTGCCGTCAATCGTGATCGAACGAAACGTGGTTTGCTTCTTGGCAACGACATCGGCAGGCAGATCGTTCTTGTCGATTGACAGATACCAGCGCACCACCGCATTCTGCAGTTCGATAAATCCACACGCTTTTGTCGGATTGCTTAAATGAACTTCACTCTTCTGGACATCACCAAACAACCAGATCAACAAATCGAAAAAGTGGATGCCGATATTAGTTACCAAACCACCCGAACGCTCTGTCTGTCCCTTCCAAGAAACGATGTACCAGCCGCCTCGGGATGTAACATAGGTCAGATCAATCTCGCGCTTACGATTTGACGTTACCTGCATGATCTTCGACTTCAATTCGACGAGTGAAGGATGTACCCGCAGCTGAAGAATCGTAAACACGCGCCGGCCGCTCTCTTGTTCCAGCTCTTGCAAGGCATCGATGTTCCAAGGGTTGAGCACCAGCGGCTTCTCACAAATGGCATCCGCACCAACGCGCAATGCAAATCGCACATGCGCATCATGAAGATAATTGGGCGAACAAATCGTGATGTAGTGAACGCGCTTGTCGTCTCCCTGGCGGCGCAATTTCTCAATGTGGCGGTCGAATCGCTCGAACTCGGTGAAGAACTTGGCTTCATCAAAGAATGAATCGAGTATGCCGACGGAATCGTTGGGATCGACAGCGGCAACAAGAATGTTTCCGGTTTCCTTAATGGCTTTCAAGTGCCGTGGCGCAATGTACCCAGCGACACCAGTCATCGCAAAATTACGTGGCATAGCAAATCCTCATTTCCAAGTCTAATATTCCTGCCAGTTGCGTTCGGCGTTCGCTATGACGCCAAGAAAGATCCAACTGGTCAGCAGTGACGATCCCCCATAGCTGACAAATGGCAGTGGCACACCGGCCACAGGCAAGAGCCCGACCACCATTCCTATATTCACAAACATTTGAAACGCCAATGCTGCAGTCGCCCCGATTGTCACCAGCCCCATGAATTCGCTCCGGACTTTCAAGGCGGTCTGTAGTCCTCTGAAGAACAAGAAGCCGAACAACGCGATGATTATCACGGCCCCCAACATGCCAAACTCTTCGGCACCGACCGAGAAGATGAAATCGGTATGGCGCAGCGGCAAGAAATCCAGCTTGTTTTGACTCCCAGACATGTAGCCTTTGCCCAATAATCCGCCAGAGCCGATAGCAACCTTCGATTGAATAATCTGGTAACCGGCGCCGAGGGGGTCTTGCCCTGGGTCGAGGAAAATCTTGATACGCATCTGCTGATAGTCGTGAAGATGATTCCAGGCAATCGAGCTGAGAGCCCCGACGAATAGATTCAGGCTTACGAGAAGAATGGTAAATGTTGGAGACTTGCGCACAATCAACAGCGCGGCGACGATCAACAGCACGAAGAAAATGATCCAGGCGTACATGCTCGATGACGCGATCATGCTGATAAACGGCGTGTAGAACAATAACAGATAGCGCGCCGGTAAACCCGCCCAGAACATCATCGCCGAGAAGATCACGGTGAAGATAATCGACGAACCAAGATCGGGTTGACGCAAAACTAAGAATGTCACAAATCCGCACATCGCGGTAGCCGTGAATATCTTGCGCAAATTCGAGATCGGTCGCCGGCTGTAACTCAAGTAGCGGGCAAGCGCGAACAAGAATCCAACCTTAGCCAGCTCCGAATGCTACGAGGCCCAGTAACAACACACAGCCGATCGCATAGTAGACATAGCCAAAGATTTCATGAAATCGCATCGGTATGCGCAGCATGGCAATGAACACGCCCATACCCATTACCAGCCAAACGATTTGCTTTGCCCAATCATCACGAAGTCGCGGATCAGGCGAGTCGTGGTTGGCTGAGTACACGAGGAAGACTGATATGATCGTCAATAATGCCGCGGCGATGAATATCGTCAAGCTGCCTGAGTTGAATGTGTCCTTTGTCAGCAACTTCATAGTTGAACAATGTCCTCAAGCAACGGCGGCGGCGGAGGCGCCAAAAGTCCCGTTTTCTGGAAATAGCGGATGAAGACTTGTTGCACAATCGGTGCAGCAGCTACACTTCCGTGACCGGCATTCTCGACGATAACACAACCGACAATTGTCGGTTTATCAAACGGTGCAAACGCACAAAAAAGCGCGTGCTCGTTGCCGTGTGGATTTTGTGCCGTTCCGGTTTTGCCGCCCATTTCTATTCCCTCAATTCGGGACCGAGCGGCCGTCCCCGATCCACCTTGCACGACGCGGCGGCATCCTTCTTTGAGAATAGTCAGCGTCGATGCCGAAAACGGCAGTTGTCGCGAGATTTCCGGCGTCACCTGTGTCAACTCGCCGTTGGCGGACTCAATGTAACGCATTAGGTGCGGTCGATATATGCTTCCATTGTTGACGATGCCGCAGTAGAACTGCGCCAGTCCCAGCGGTGTCACGAGCAGCTCGCCCTGACCGATTCCAAGGTTCAACAGCACTGCCTTGGTCCAACCGTTCTTGCCGTATGCCTTGTTGTACCATTCTTCAGTTGGGACAAAGCCGGCGCGTTCTGCCGGAATGTCGATTCCAGTCAGTACATCAAATCCGCACTTCTTGGCCATGTCGCTGAAGTTCTTTAAGCCGAGTTTCAATCCAACTTGATAGAAGTAGGTATCACAAGAGACTTCCAGAGCACCGTATACATCCTGATTGCCGTGCCCGGACTTCTTGTGGCACTTGAAATAGCGATTACCGAATTGATAACCGCCATAACATGCTTTGAACGGCGTATGAGGTTCGATTAGTCCCAACTCCAGCGCCGCACCGGCCGTCAACAGCTTTGAAGTTGAGCCGGGCGGATATGTCCCTCGGATCACGCGATCCAGAAGTGGTCGACGCTCATCGGTAGATAGTTCTTGATAGGCGCCGCGCGGAACGAATCCGGAAAACAAATTGGCATCATAGTTTGGCTTGGAGACCATTGCCAGAATTTCGCCATTTTGGGGATTGATGAAAATCGCCGCGCCCGACAACGAATCTCCGAACAAAGAGTCGCACAGAATTTGCAGATCAAGATCGAGACTGAGTCCGAGTTCTGATCCGGGAATTGGGTCCTTATTCGGCTTCGATTGAAGCGGACCAAGAATTCGGCCGGTCGCGGATACTTCTTGGTAATCGACGCCGTCGATTCCGCGAATCGGCTGGTCATATTGCTTTTCCACACCGGCTCTGCCAATCATTGACCCGATTCGAAATTGCGTCTTGGTTTCCCGCTCATCAACTTCTCCGGTGTAACCAATGATATGTGCGGCGATGTTGCCATAGGGGTAGGTACGAGCGTGATCAAGCTGGTACATGACGCCCGGAAATAGTTCGTTCGATTCTTCGATGATGCAGACCGATGCAAACTCTATATCGCGCCTGATCGGAATCGGCTCGAACTTGCGCGAACGGCGCTCGTTGACTTTTTGCTCAATCGTCTTTCGCTCGAGGTCGAGCAAAGGAGCAAGCTCCTCAGAAAGTCGCGAGAGTTGCCGGACTTCAGAAGGTATTACGGAGACAGTGTAAGCGGGGCGATCGGTGGCGAGAGTTCTGCCTTCGCGGTCAACAATCTTGCCGCGCATTGCCGTTCTCGGCACAAGTCGGATGCGGTTTTCTTCCGACATCTGAAAATAGTAGTCATAAGAGACAACCTGCAATTGAATGAGCTTCCCGACCAGAAGCAGAAAAATGCAGGCCATGATTCCGGCAACAATCTTTCCGCGAATTGACTTGGTAGTCGGGTCAATCAACTTTCCTTCTCCTGACATCGACCTTGATTTCAAGATCGAGAATGAAGAATACCAGGAATCCTACTGCTGAAGTATATGCCAATGTCGGCAATGAGCTCTCGAGATATATCTGCATCACAGTACCTATATCGAACGAATGTGCCACTAACTGATACAGCAACTGAAAAACGGTTTCTGTTCCAATCAGCACATACATTCGACTGCTTAACATCTCAAGGTTCATTTGCTGTTTGAGCTCATATACAATTAACGCCAGCCCAAATCTGATAAACGCACCGAAACCGAAAGTCTCAGGATTCAACGCATCAACTATCAAAGCGACCATCAGTACCGCTGGAAATGCAATCTGGAAATCTTTTCTCAAGATGATCAGCAGGATGATGATCATCACAAAATCGGGTGCTATCCCGAGAATCGACGTTATGTTAGCCAGGATTGTATGGCAAAATGCCGTCAGGAAGCCGAGCAGGACAAAAAGGAGTGCGCTAAAAACCACCGGTTGTCGCCTCCAGTGGTTCCATAATCATCACGACGTCGAGTGCGCCGAAATCTACAAACGGCTCAACGCGAATTTGCTTGAAGAATGCTGAAGACGAGACTTCGATGGTGTCGACAACTCCAATGTTGATGCCTTCTGGAAACACTCCGCCAAGCCCCGAGGATACGATTGTGTCGCCTTGCTCGACATCGGCATCAAGCGAAACATCGTCAAAGTACAAGCCGCGACCTGAGTACCACTTGACGATACCGAGCGCCTGCGTGCGGGAATCGCGCGCTGCCACCCGGCAGTTGGGGCCGACCATGAGAGACACTGTTGCAACACGCCCGGATGAGCTGGAGACTTTTCCGACGATACCGTGCTCATCAACCACTGGCCGGAACCTCTGCAAGTCTTCGCCGGCACGAATTACCGCTGTCGAAAGCCTGCGCCCCTGGTCAAAGGCAACCACGTCAGCCGGTATAATTCGATAGCCGTCGCGGGGAACAACGGCGAGCATTTCGCGGAAGCGCTTGTTCTCTACGCGATCAAGCTCGTTGCGTTTTTCTTCGAATTTAAGCCGGACTATCTCAGCTTGCAGATCGACGTTTGCGTCGTAGACATCGAGAAGTGATGTGACCTTGTTTGAGACGGCCCAAAAGGGAGAATAGAAGAAACCGTGAATGATTGAAGTTACAAATGTCTTTTCACCAATCAGGAAAGCTGACAGCAAGAGCGGAATCAGCAGTCCTGATACTGTGAGCAGGAGCTTGCGATTGCGATATAAGCGACCGGTTGTCCATTTCATTGAACTTATTCAATCGTATCGATAATCTGGAGCAGCTCTCCGGGACTCTTTACTGTCATCAATTTCTCGCGGTTCTTTTCGGACTTCATCAAGTACGAGAGATGTGCCATTACTTTCAAGTGTGCACCGATTGCATCTTCAGGAGCCGCAATCAGAAAAAACAGGTGCACCGGCTGTTTGTCCATCGCTTCAAAATCAACACCCTTGTCCGAGCGTCCAAATGCGATCACGATTCCCTTGGTGGCTTTCGTCTTGGCATGCGGGAACGCAACGCCGTAGCCGACGCCGGTTGTTACCAGGTTCTCTCTCGTGACGATGTCTTTGAGCAACAGGCTCTTATCTTTGACCAGCTTCGAGCTGCCGGCCAGTTCAACGAGCTCTTCGATGACTTCGTTCTTGTTTGTAGCCGCCAGATCAAACGAGATTAGTTGTTCTTCACAGAACTTTGACAGTTTCATTTTATTCTAAACTCCTTGGATATGTACTCATTCGCAATCCCCGCTCCGGGTTTGCAGAAGGATGGGAATACCGGAATTGATGCGATATCGCGAATGGCATGATATGCATTCCAGCGAGTTGTCCGGTACATTGTGGCTCAAATTGCCCTTACACTTCGGACAAGCGCAAAGCGACAGTTGTTCGGGTGTAAATGTGCGGTGGACAGAAGAATCAGATTTCATCGTAGATTCCGATTGCCCGGAATTTCTCCAGACGCCGCCGCAATAGCTCTTCTGTTGATAGTTGCTTTAGTTCTTCAAGCGATGCAAACAGCTCGCCTTTGATGATCTGTCCGGCTAATTGATGGTTGCGGTGTACTCCACCGGTAAACTCAGGAAGAATCTTATCAATAACTTTCAATTGCATCAAGTCAGTCGCGGAAAGGCGCAGTGCCTCAGCCGCATCGGGTGCCTTGGCGTTGTCACGCCACAGGATCGCGGCACAACCTTCGGGAGAAATCACCGAATACCACGAATTCTCCAGCATCATGACTTTGTCGCCAATCCCGATACCCAATGCACCGCCCGAAGCGCCCTCACCAATAATGATGATGATAATCGGCACCTGCAGTTTGAACATTTCGAGAATGTTGCGGGCGATGGCTTCTGCCTGTCCGCGCTCTTCAGCCTCAACACCGGGAAATGCACCGGGCGTGTCGATGAAGATTACTATCGGACGTCCAAAACGAGCAGCAGTACGCATCAAACGGAGGGCTTTGCGATAGCCTTCAGGATGCATCATACCAAAATTGCGTTCAAGCTTTTGTTTAGTGTCACGACCCTTTTGCTGACCGACAATGAGGACTTTTTCGCCTTCCAATTTGCCGAATCCGCAGATAACAGCCTTGTCATCAGCGAAGCCGCGATCACCATGTATTTCCAGGAAATCAGAGAAAATCAACTGGATATAATCCATCGTATACGGGCGCTTCGGATGACGCGCCAATTGTACACGCTGCCAGCGCGAGAGCTTGGAGAATATCTCCGACTGGAGTTTCTCAAGCTTTCGCTCCAGAGAAATGATTTCGGAATTCAACTCGACGCCACCGCCGGAGGAGAATTCCTTCATCTCCCGGATTTTTTTCTCCAATTCTATGATTGGCTTTTCAAATTCCAAATAAAATCCGCCTGCAGCCAAAATTACCGCTCCTCCTTCCGGGATAGAAGCAGAAACCAGCCAGCTACAATGAGCATAAACAGCACCAATATAGAGAATACGATACGACGGTCAAATAGAAAAAGAGTAAATGCAAATATTTGCAGGGTTGCCGCTACGGCCCAGAACGTGAGGACTATCTTGAGCTTACCGACTCCGCGTGTTTGAAGCAGGTGAAATGAATGGCGCAAATCGCCTCGCGTGATCGATTTCCCCGTGAATAGGCGTCGAAAGAAGGTTAACACCAGTTCGGCAAGAGGAACACCCAAAGTTAGCAAAGGGACAAACATCGCTACAACCGTGTAGCTCTTAATCGGGCAATAAATTGCCGCAACCGCAAATACGAATCCCAGAGATTGGCTCCCAGAGTCGCCCATAAATGTTGTCGCCTTGGGAAAGTTGTATCTCAGAAACCCTAAGGTTACGGCTATTACCAGAATCGCCATAACCTTCACGACGAGGATATTCAGTGCGATGGCTGTGTAGAGCAGGCCAATTGCCGTCAAAGTCGCCAGTCCTCCGGCGAGTCCATCCATACCGTCCACGAAATTCATCGCGTTCATGATTAGAATCAGCCAGAGGGTCGTTGCCAAGATCGATAAAGGCCAAATCAGATCAATTGACCCATAGAAGGGAATATAGAAAGTGTGGATTTGCAGCCCCCCCGACCACAGAATCAATGCGGCAGTAATCTGAATCGCGAACTTAAATCGCGCACGAAGGGGAGTGAAGTCGTCAATGAGATTCCCGACAAATACAACCAAGTGAGCGGCGAATATCGGGAGCAGAAACGGCTGAAATTCCTTCGCGAATTCAGGCAGTGTCAGAAGCGCAGCGCCCATTCCCAGCCAGAATACTCCGAATATCACCCAACCGCCGACAAATGGCGTCGGCGCCGAATGGCGTTTGCGGCCCTTCGGTATGTCGAGCCAGTTTCTTCTTCGTGCCAGATCGCGCAGTGGCGGTGTGATCGCAAGTGTCAGAAGCAGTGCAGCACCGGCAATAAGCGACATCGTAAGTATCACTTATGACGACTCTCTTTGTTGACGAGTTGGCTCACAGTCACTAATAGGAGATTACCTGCAAGTTGCACTGCCAACCACAAATTGGCGAACTTCTCCGTCGGGTAATGTTTGCGGAAGTACTTCCAGATCGAGAGATGGTGGTGGTACTTCATCTTCAGCCGGTGCTGTTTTGTCGAAGCGCCCCAAATGTGATGAACGCTGATATCGCCCAGATACCATACCGTCTTGCCCAGATCATGGAATTTGCGGCACAAATCGGTATCCTCGACAAACATGAAATACCGCTCGTCGAAACCACCGACCTCTTTGAAAAGCTCGCGCCGCACCAACATGAAGGTCGCAGCCATAGCTTCGACCGGCTTACGTGAATCGTCTGCCGGAAGCGTATAGTCATCACCGCGCTGGATAAATGCTCCGCGCGAAGATTGAATATTCTTATGCGTCGGGAATCTGCGAATGGGCGAATGAGTCTGTCCATCGGGAGAGACGGTCCGCGCCGAGCAGGCTGCCGCATCCGGATTTTCATTCAAGAACTTGACCAGGCGCGGAATGACATTGGAGTCGATGCGGCAATCGGAGTTTGCAAACAACAGGAACGGATTCTCGCTCGCTTCCACTGCGGCGTTGCTGGCTCTGGCAAACCCGAGATTCTCCTCAGAGTCAATGATTCGCACAAAGACGTTTTTGCCGCCGACAGCGAACTTGCCGTTAGGTCTGCAGCCATTGTTGAAGACGATAACTTCGTAATCGATCTGGCGGGTGAATTCCTTGATTGAGTCTATCAAGGCTCGCACAAGTTCAGGCGTGTTGTAGTTGACGACTATAATCGAGACTTTTGTGGAAGGCTCATTCATTTGGCAATGCCAAAAAGTCTCTTCAGGCGATGCGGTATCGATTTGATTCCAAGAAACATGACCATGAACACGGCTTCGTAAATGATCTTCTTCGAGAACTTCGAGTGACCGGCTTCACGCTCGACAAAGATAATCGGGAATTCGCGAATCGTGAATCCCTTGAGCCAGGCGCGGAAGCTCACTTCGATTTGGAATGAGTACCCATTTGAGCGGACAGCCTCGAATTCGAGCGATTCGAGCACTTCACGCCGAAAACACTTGAAACCGCCGGTGGCATCCTTCACCGGCAAGCCTGTGAGGACGCGCGAGTAGAGATTGGCAAAATATGAGATCGCCCAGCGGGTCTTCGGCCAGTTCTCGACGCCTCCGCCCTTTACATAACGGGAGCCGAGCGAGAGATCGCAGGTTTCAATGTTCTTGAGATGGTCTGCCAGGTACTTTGGCTGATGCGAGAAGTCGGCATCCATTTCGAGGATGTAGTCATACTTCTGCTCAATTCCATATTTGAAGCCAGCAGGCCGGTGCCGTCGGGCGAGTTGTCATCAACAATCAAGATTTCGATGCGCGGATCAACCGCGACTATCTGACCGGTGATCTTCTCGACATTGTCTTTCTCGTTGTATGTCGGGAGCAGTACAAGTGCGCGTGCGCTCAAGCTGTCGTTCCTTTCTTGCGGCGTTCATAGAAGAGGCAGCCTGCCAGTCCTGCAATAGAGGCTAGCATTGTTACAATGGTCAGCATCCGTCCAGTCGCAAAGCGGGGCCAATGGTAGTGGAACACCACTTCGTGCGTTCCGGAATCCAATGATACAGCGCGAAACGTGTGGTTAGCAAGCAGCAACTTCTTGTCAACACCATCGACACTGACCTTCCATGCCGGGAAGTAATTTTCTGATACGTACAGGAGACCGGGCGAGTTGAGTGTAACACGATAAACCTGGCGTTCGACTCCGTGCTCGACAATTTCAACCGTTTCGGCAGTGCTCAAAGGCGAAAGCGCCGGTCGTATCTCGGGGTCTTCATAGAGAATCAACTTCTCGCGGAACGGAAACTCCGGGCTGAGCAATGTGCTCAAGTCATCCTGAGTTTGAGATCCGAGAATGTAATCGTGGAATATCACGGCTCTGGGAAGCACATCAGGAATCCGGTACATGACAACTTCATTGTCGTAGGTCTTGACGATGCCGCCCGTTTCGGGCAGTTTCATGCCGCGATCAAACATGGCATACTTCGTATTCGCCAATTGAAACGGCTGATAGTTGAGATTCTGGCCCTCGAACAGGTTCTTGAACGCGAGCCCGCCGATGAATTCATCGTACGTCTTCAACTGCGCGCCGTGATAGCCGACCAGAAGTTCGATTCCGTTCATCGGCAGGAAACTCCGCGAGGCAAAGGTCTGGCGGGTGAAATCCATGACCCGGAACGGTTCGGTCTCCTGCCGCAATTTCTGCACGACCGGAAGATTGGGCGGGAAGTAGCGATTGTACTCGGCAATATCGATGAAGCGGAAATCAACCCGCCACAGGTCCACCAGCGAAAGGAAGATCAATCCAACGACAGCGATTCGCCCAAGTCTGCCGGCAGAATATCCGCTTACCAGATACCAACAAGCCCAACTTATAATCGCAACCAGCCAGAACGAAACTTGAATCGTGCCGATCATGCCGGCCATTGCTTGATAGTTGTCGGGTGACATGTCGGAGTAGAAGATTGACCGGTACATCGACATCATCGACTCGCCGGCCATTGTCGCGAAGAGCGCTTTGACTGTAAATACCGCCGCGACGATGAGAAGCGCTTTGCCGAGTTTGGGGCCAATCGTCGCTTTCTTATCGGTGCGCAAGTTGGTCAAAGCGTCAATGGCAAATGCCGCCAGCAATGCAAATGAGAAACTGAAGAGGAACATGATCATTGAAGGTGCGCGCATCTTTTGGACATTGGGAATGATAGCATAGAATAGATGAAACATCGGCGTCGTTGCACCGAGCGCGTAGATAAGCGCAAACACTCCCAACCCCAATAGGAACCATGTCTCGCGTTTGCGCCACAAGGCGATACAGAGAACACCCAAGAGCAACGGCACAAAGCCGGAATATTCCGTATTGTCCTTAAACGCATTGCGTCCCCAATAAGCGCCGCCATCTTTGCCGTCGTCGACTCCCGCAAACAATGGAATGATTTGGCCGAATGCTTCTTCGGGATGCATTGACCACGAGGTTGCCCATTCGTAGCCGCTTCGTCCCTCGGCGCCCTCGCCGGCTCGCGGCGAAAACTCCGAGATGTATTTGTATCCCGGCCACATCTGAATCGCAGATCCCAGCAGTCCGATCACTACGGCACAAACAAACATCGTGGTAATCAGACCGGTCCGGACGACACCAACCTTGTCTTTGAACATGAAAATGATTCGATACAGCGCGAAGAAGCCCAATGCCCAGAGACTGAAATATGCCATCTGCGGATGGGGCGTGAGTATGATAAATGCAATCGTAAGTCCGAGTCCGAGGAAGTACTTCAACTGGGCCGTGGCAGTGCCGCGATTAAGCAGATGGAACGCCAGTGGGAACAGTGCCGTGACGAACATTTTGCCGTCGTGTCCTGGTGCAACCAGTGAAACCAGATAACCGGAGAACATATATGACACACCAGCGAACGCCGAAGCCAGTCGTGACAATCCAAAACCACGAGCGCACACGTAAGAGAACAATCCCGCCAGCCAAACATGCAGCATCAGGCCGAGTCCAAGCGCCTTGTGCAGCGGGAAGATCATCTTCAGGAAGAATGTCGGCAGATAGAATATGTCGCCGTGGAACGAGTCGACCGGAGGAATTCCGCCAAACAGATACGGGTTCCACATCGGCGGGTGAAGCGGCAGGAATGCGCCTTGATTCTTGAAGAAATCGGTTATGTATTCACGAAAGAAGACACCGGCTTGAATTGTGTCGGATCCTAACAGCATCTCCGACGAAGCTGAGAAAACGAATTTCCAGAAGAGGATGAGCGTGAAAAGAAGGGTGGCGCCGGCGTAGATCCAGAAGAAGTTATTGCTCTCTTCCAATTCACGCACAATGTCGTAGCGACTTTCAGAACGCTCCGATGCCTGTTTTCGTTTTACCATTTTCTCAATCTTTCTACTTTACTCGCCAAGCCAAGACAGTGCAGATAACTTCTCCGAGCATCGACCATAGTCGTGCACCGATGACCGCAATTCCTGCTCGATCAGCGCCGATTATCGGCGCCAACAGGATGATAAGAGCGGCTTCTCGCGCACCAATTCCCGCCGGCAGGACTATCGCCCAATAGCCGACGAGATACGCCAATGTCCAGGCGCCGATGATTTCGACTATACTGAAATCGTATCCGGGTAGGATCGACAACAGAAATAGATAGAAACTGACACCGTACAAATTCCAAGTGACAAAATAAAAGATCAGCACCTTCATTCCCACCTTTTTTTCGAGGCGGAAATCGACCGGTGTCTGCCGCATTAATCGTGTGGCAAAGTTGATGCAGGCGTGAAGCCAACGCGGCTGAAGAAACACCACCAGAAACGCAGCCATTGCGGCCACGCCAACCCAGGCAAATCCAATATAATCCTGGTACTTGGTCGCGGTTTCGAGTACGAACAAGTAGATTACCACAATCAACAACCCCGGGGGAGTCGCAAACAACTGGCTCAATATGAATGAGACTGTCGCTTCTTCCTTGGTGATTCCTTCTTTGGCGGCGAGATAGATCATTCCAAACAACTGCCAAATACGACCGGGAAGATAGCGTCCCAGTTGGGCGAGATAGGCGATCTTGAACGCTTTGTTGTATGTGATCGACTTGCCGAAAAATCCGACTATAGTTGACCAGATAGCTGACTGGGCATAAAGAACCACTTGCATCAGCAGGAGCGATGCAATCAGGAGCCAGTAATTGATCTTCCACTCAGAAGGATTGAACTTGCGAAAACTATCCGCGAATACCGGCGCCATGAAGTAGGCTATTACCGCCAGAATCACGATTTGTATGATTCGATTGAGGATCTTGCTTTTCGTCATAATTGCCACAACTGCTTGACCTTATACCATTTGGCGAGGCGATTGTCAAGCTCGTTGCACCCGACCTTCAAAACGAGTAACCGACCCTGATTATATGGAAGTTGATTCCAGAATTCGGACGTTTTATGCTCGCATTGGAGTGGTGCTGAAACATGTATGCAAAATCAATGAAGTTTGCTCGCCCAATCTCGAAACCAATTCCGGCATGATCGCCAAACTGGAAGTTTGTCGAGAGTACTCTGCGGCGCATCTGAATATCACTGATATAGTGCAAACCGACGCCGATTTCTAAGTACGGTCTGATTGTCTTGGAGCGGGAAGTCCCTTGCAGTCGCAAGATTGGAGTCGCAGAGAGATTGGTGATTTCGCGATCACCCTTCCACATTCCAAACGCCAGTTGACCGACACCAACGACCTCGATCTTGTCGCTTCGCCATAGTCGCGGTTGGAAACTCCATTGAGCGTCGAGACGCAGCAGTTTGGTGTTTTCTATTCCTGCGCCATAGCCGAATTCGACGGCGATCTCGCGGAATCGGAATACACCAGCTGAGCAGTCAGACCACAACGACGAGAGGAACATACTCATCGCGAGCAGCAACGCCGCAGGAAGGAATCGTCTTGACTTTTGCACTATTTAAGTCTATGTTATTCTTCGCAAACAAGCAACAATGCTTGCAACTGGTTTTGACGGACCAGCCGCAAATCTCCCTCACACCGGCGGCCCGAATACCATGGTGTACACCAACTTACACAGAATTACTCAGAACATAACGCGCGTCACTGTATTCCGGAGACGCTTCATGACCGAATACATTAGTTAGACATATTCTTGGAGGAGTTAATGCCCACAGCGACATCGTGGTTGAATCTACTTGGGAAGTGTTTTCATGGTGCCGGAATGGCGATTTTTGCCATTCTGTTAATGACAGGAGTTGCCCTGGGAACGGGTCAACCCGCCACCCAGATTAGCCAGACCAGTTCACCTTTCAGATTGGTCGAAGATAGCCCGACAGAATCGACTGCGAAGTTGCGTATCAGCCAGTCTGATTTTTTTGACCTGCGCTTGGGTGCTGTCGACAGATTCGTCGATGTCCCGGTGCGCGATGGTGAAATTGTCCGGCTGCGCATGGAGCGTTTCTCCATCGGTGCGCCTGACATCAAGTTCTTGATTGGTTCAAGTGCCGGTAGTATTGAAACCGAGCGACCGGACGTCATCATGTATCGCGGCTCTATTGAAGGTGAGCCGAACTCCCACGCCTATCTGGCATTCTCGTCTACCGGCATGTCCTCCGGATACATTCGTACCGGCAGTGGCGAGACTTTCTACATAGCACAAACTCCACAGGAAGCTGTCAAGGGTTGGAACGGCGAGATCATCGTCCATTCGCAGGCGGCCGGTATTGACCTCCCGGATGGCGTTGTTACTTGCGCGGTTGAGCCGCCGTCTGATTTCGAACCGCAGGGATTGGCGAAGCGGATGGCTTTTGCCGGTCGCGGAATGCGTATGGCGAGGATCGCGATTGACACTGATCAAGAGTATTTCCAGATTTTCAATGACCTCTCGTCGGCGCAAAGTTACGCTTTGATCGTCATGGGTGCGGTCAGCGATATCTACATTCGCGACTTCAACATGAAGATGCTCGTCAGCTACGTACGTATTTGGCCATCAGGCGGCGAACCATTCGAAGCTGATAATCTTGGCGGTTTCCGTACTCACTGGGAGTTCTCGGAAGATCCTTCACCATTCAACTACGTTCACCTATTCAGCGGTCGTCGCGACTTGTCATACGGCGGTGTGGCTTATGTCGGCGGCACTTGTTCAGGAAGCGCGACCTATGGAATCAGCGGATTCCTTAATGGCAGTTTCCCGACGCCGTTCAACTCGCCGCGCAATTCTAATTGGGATGTGATCGTCGTCGCGCATGAAATGGGGCACAATTCCGGAACATACCACACCCACAACGGCTATACGCCGACCATCGACGAATGCGGAAACGGCACGCCTTCGCGCGGGTCAATCATGAGCTACTGCCATACTTTTGCAGGATATACAGCCAACACCGACCTTTGGATGCACACCCGCGTCGAAGAAGTTGTCGAGGCTGAGTTTGATGCGCTGAACTGCTATAAATACGACTGCAACAATAATAACATCTCTGACGAAATCGACATCTTATCGGGCAGTTCGTTCGATACAAACAGCGATGGCGTTCCTGATGAATGTCAAGACTGCAACAGCAATTCGATTCTTGACCCGGTAGAGATCGCCGGCGGCGCTCCTGATCTTGATGCCAACGGCATTCCAGATGTTTGCGAAGCCGACTGCAATAACAATAACCGGCCGGATCACTACGACATCTTTCTCGGGTCATCGGCGGACGCCGATGGCAACAACGTCCCGGATGAGTGCGACCCGGACTGCAACAACAACAACGAAAACGACTGGGTTGATGTTGAGAGCGGGACATCCAACGATTTCGATCGCAACGCCATTCCCGACGAGTGTCAGGACTGCAATAATAATAGCATCTCGGACTGGATTGATCTCAAGCGGCAGTACAATCTCTTCGTAGCCGATCAGGTTCAACGCATTCGCGAATTCCACCAAGCAAGCGGATATCCCGTTCGCGACATTTTTCTTGGTGCCGCTACGGCGCCTTACGATGCCGTGTTCAACAACAGCAATCGGCTGTGGGTATCCGACTTCAACGGCAATCGCATCTTCCGAGTTGACGTAGATAGCGCGACCGTATCGACATTTGTAAGCGCTGGATTGGGATCGTTAAGCGCTCCAACATTCATGACCGTTCGGCCCTCGAATGGCAACTTGATCGTGTCATCAAGCGGCAATACCCGCGTCATCGAATACGATCAGGCAACCGGTGCGGTGGTCGCGACCTTGGTTACACCCTCGCATCCGGGTGGACTGTCCCAACCTTATGGCGTCTTGATTAGCCCAAGCGGCACTCTTGTGGTAGCGAGCAGCGGCAGCAATGCGGTGCTCGAGTACAACGCAACTACCGGCGTCTTTATCAGAGTGCTCGTCACTTCCGGTTCTGGCGGATTGAGCCAGCCGCGCGGAATTGCGTATCTGCCAAACGGCGACTTATTGGTGGCAAGTTTTGGATCGAACCAAGTGCTTCAATACAATGGCAGCACCGGAGCGTTCATTCGCGTTTTCAATGACCTGCAGGCGCCTTCAAGTCCATTTGGCGTCAAGGTCGGACCGAATGGAAACGTCTATGTTTCCGAAAACCAACTCGGCGGAAGTACGCCGAGAGTTATCGAGTTCCTGCCTACCGGTCGCTATGTCCGGCGCGTAGTTCGCGGTAATAACTCGGGGCTGGTGAATCCTGCAGGATTCGCATTCCGTCCGGGATCGAGTTTGGATTGCAACCGCAATAACCGCCTTGATGTCTGCGACATTGCGACTTTTGCTTCAGTCGACATGAACTTGAACGGAACGCCCGACGAATGTGAAACGGCTGACACGGATGGCGACGGAGTCGTTGACGGTCTTGATAATTGTCCGGCCCTTGCCAATGCGAGTCAGCAAGATTTGGATTTCGACGGAGTGGGCGATCCGTGTGACAATTGTCCGACAGTACAGAACAAGAATCAGGCAGATTCCGACAGTGACGGTATTGGTGATGCTTGCGACAACTGCCCGACAATTGCCAATCCGCTCCAGGAAAACGCCGATGGTGATTTACAAGGCGACGCCTGCGATGCTTGCGTGAACTCAGGCGATGTCGACATTGATGGTATCTGCGATGACATCGACAACTGCTCGTCGGTTGCCAACCCGAATCAGGCAGATTCCGATTCTGACGGAATGGGTGACGTCTGCGATGTCTGTCCGCTTGACAATGTCAATGATGTCGATGGCGACGGTGTCTGCGGCAACATCGACAATTGTCCTTCAATTCAGAATCCCAGTCAAGCCGATTTCGACAGCGACGGCAGAGGTGACTTGTGCGACAACTGTCCTGATATTGCCAATCCCGGTCAAGAAGACGCCAACAGCAACGGCGTTGGCGATGCTTGTGAAGCTCTTTGCGGCGATGTTGATGCCAGCGGCAGTGTGACGATTTCAGACGTGGTCTACCTGATCAACTTCATCTTTGGCGGCGGCCCGAATCCGGATCCGAATGCGGCTGATGTTGACTGCACAAACACGATAACGATCTCAGACGTCGTCTATTTGATCGCTTATGTATTTGGCGGCGGCCCCAGCCCATGTGCCTCCTGTCCATAGGTCTTGGAGTTTGAAATCTAAGTAATCATTTTATGGGCGGCCCAAGTGCCGCCCATTGGTTTTGTTGGAGCATTACTCAGGGAAGATCTTTTGCGGAAGTTCTCAAAGAAGACCGGCATACCATTGCGACGCGGCGAACGCTCCTTGCGTCCGAAATTGCCAGCGCCTTCTGTTGAGAACAAGGCTGGCCGACCGGTGCGGTCGCGCTTGGAAAAGTGCTGTGCGGAGTTTCTGGCGGAGCGTAACATCAAATTCATCTATGAGCCGCTGTTGTTACTCTCAGGAAAGCAATATCGCCCCGATTTCTACCTACCCGACTACGGACTCTTCATTGAAATCTGCGGATTCACCCACATGCCGTTTTACCGCGATCGCGTCGAGCTCAAGCAGAAGGTCTATACTGCCCAGGGACTACGCTGTCTATTCATCGAGGCCCGCTCGGAGAAATCGCTCAAGGATCAGCTCGCCACAGCTCTCTTTTCAGCTGCGCCACTTCCGACCTAAGAAAAACACTACAATTCATTAAACATTGCCGGCTCTTGCTCGTATTTATGTAAGTACTTACGTAAATAGATCTCATTGGTCGTACTGGGTTTGGCCTAGTTCATTTCGAGTGGAGGCAACAGTGTTTCGTTGGTTAACAGCTATTAGTTTGATTGTAGGGCTCTTCAGTTCGGTTGCGCTTGAGGCGGCTATTCACTCCGTACCAAGCTCTTATCCTACAATTCAGGCTGCGATAGACGCCTGCGGATTTCAGGACACGGTAATTGTCTCAGACGGCTATTACTACGAGAACATAAATTTCCGCGGTAAGCTCATCGTCGTCGCCAGCGAATTTGTGATCGACGGCGATCCGGCCCACATTTCCAACACTGTAATTGACGGCAGTCAACCGGCGCACCCGGACACCGGCAGTGTGGTTATCATTGGATCAGGAGAACTGGACGGGACAGCGTTGATTGGTTTCACTATTACGGGAGGCACAGGCACACTCTGGTTTGATATTTCCGACAGTCAGATTTACAATGAAGGCGGCGGCGTCCTGCTTGAGTCCAATGCGACCGTGATGTACAATCTCATCATCTACAACCAAGCGATTCACAAACCTGGCGGAACTACCGAGGCGGGAGGCGGCGGAATTCGCGCCGGCTTCGGCTCTCCGAAGATTCGCAACAATGCGATTATGTGGAATGAAGGACGCTATGGCGGGGGATTGGTGTGCTTTCACGCGGACGCCGTGATACAAAACAACGTCTTCTTTCGCAACTCGGGCGGCGAAGCATTTGGCGGCGCAGGAGTCTGGATATGGAACAATCCGGTTCAGTCAATACTTGAGAACAACACCATTGTCTATAATAGTTCCGCTTCGACCGGAGGCGGACTCTCGGTACAGGGAACAACGGTTCTGGCAAGAAACAACATTATCTATGGCAATACGGGAGGACAGATTGCCGGATCGCCGACCGTTTCTTTCAGTTGTGTTCAGGGAGGATTTGCCGGCACCGGGAATATCAATGCGAACCCGATGTTTATGGCACAAGGATTCTACCTTCAGAGTGGATCGCCTTGCATCGATGCCGGAAACTCAACGCCGACCTTTAACGATCCCGAACATCCCGACAGCACCGGAGTCGCTCTCTGGCCGTCGCGAGGCGGGCTGCGAAATGACATGGGCGCGTTTGGCGGACCGGCTCGCGCTGACCTGCCGTGGAACCTGACCGATCTCGATGTGGATGGCGCGCACGATCTCAATGACAATTGCAGACGATTGAGCAATCCCACGCAGAGCGATCAGGACAGCGACGGACCCGGCGATGAATGCGACAACTGCCCGGCAGTTGCTAATGCCAACCAGTCTGATTTAGACAGTGACGGCGTAGGCGACTTGTGCGATCCCGATGCCGATGGGGACGGATTGTCGAATGTCGATGACAATTGTGACTTCGTAGTTAACCCGGGTCAGGAAGATGGCGACGCCGATTCTACGGGTGATGTTTGCGACAACTGCATAAGCACCGCAAATGCAGAGCAGTTTGATGAAAATCACGACGGAGTCGGCGATGCATGTGACGGCCGATTGCATATTCAGAGTTACATGCTTCCAAATGGCTACAAGGGTGTCCCATACAATTATCAATTCACTGCAATCGGCGGCACGACACCGTACACATGGACTTTCTTTGGTGGAGACTTGCCGTTTGGATGTGTCTTCAATGGGGGTGCTGCGGGAACCGTATCCGGAACACCCACATTTAGTGCGACATACCTATTCGGTATCTCAGTTCAAGATGCTGGTGCAATACCCTTGAAAGACACGATCTTTGTTTCCGTGACCATAGTCGATCCGCCATACATCTGCGGAGATGCCGACAATAGCGGATCGGTCACCATTTCTGACGCAGTATACTTGATCAATTACATTTTCTCGGGCGGGCCGGCACCAAATCCGATCGATTCAGGTGATACAGATTGTTCGGGGCTGGTGACAATTTCGGATGCGGTTTACCTAATCAGTTACATTTTCTCAGGCGGGAGCGTGCCGTGTGCCGCCTGTCCATAGCGGGCAAGATTACTACATCTCGAGCTGATGTTGTGAGGACGTTGATCAGTGTCGAGACTAAGCCGGGCGGATCACAAGTCTGCCCGGTTCACTTTTGTGGGAAATGATGATTCTGGATTGCCGAGACTACTTGGCTTCCAGCTCCAGCAGTTCTTTCTTCGCCTTTTTGAGTTTCTTGTAAAGGTGATCAATCTGCTTGTGATCCGGCTGCGGTCGTTTCTGTGCCTGCGCGTATTCTGTTTCGAGATTCTCGATCTCGCGCTTTAGGGCAGCTATCTTGTTTGCCATTCTTGGCTCCTCTCTTCTATAGCACCGTCGGCCGGTGCGAATCTACGAGGCGTGACTTTCAATGTATTCTACGGCGCGACGAAGTCGTGCGACAACTCGTTCCTTGCCGATAGCTTCAAGCATACCAAAGAGCGACGGCCCTCCGGTCACACCGCTGGCTGCCAGTCGGGTCGGGTGAATCAAGACCGCGGGTTTTACGCCCAATTCTTCGGCAAGACTACGAAGGGCAGCTTCAGCCGAATCGTGCGTGAAATCGCTGATTGCTGCGAATTTCTCGGCGAGTTTTGTCATGTGAACCGCGGCGTCTTTTGTGAATGCCTTTTGGGCGCCTTTTTCATCATACTGGAAGTTGTCGACAAAGAAGTAAGTGCAGGCCGGCACGAACTCCGTGACAAGTTTGCAGCGCTCTTTCAGCATTCCCATGATCTTCATCAACCATTGCCAGCGAGTCTCCAAGTAATACTTCGTCGTGAGTCCGGCTTCGACTAACAACGGCGCGACCATTTCCGCCAGCTGATGATCGGTCTTCTCCATGATGTATTGGCCGTTTAGCCACGTCAGTTTTTCCGGATTGAAAATTGCGTTCGAAGCGTTAATGCCTTCGAGAGCAAACGCATCGATCAGTTCCTGTCGCGTCATCTTCTCGCGATCATCTTTTGGCGACCAACCCAGCAACGCCAGGAAATTCAGAATCGACTCAGGCAGATAACCCTCGTTTTGGTACTCATCAACACTCTTGTCGCCTTTACGTTTCGAGACCTTGGTTTTGTCCGGGCGAAGTATCAACGACAGGTGTCCGAAGATCGGCAATTGCCAGCCGAACGCCTGATAGATTTCTTTCTGCAGGAAGGTATTGGTAATATGATCGTTGCCGCGAATTACATGCGTAATGCCCATGTCGTGATCATCCATCACGACGGCAAAATTGTAGATCGCGTTGCCATCGGTCTTGAGGATGATGAAGTCATCGAGGTCGTGATAGTCTTTTTCCATTTTGCCAAGCACGACATCATCAAAATGCGCAATGCCGCTCAGCGGGAGCTTCAGCCTGATGACAAATGGTTTGCCTGCGGCGAGATTTTCAGCGACTTGTGATTCAGATAAGTCGCGGCAAGTGCGTTCATAGTGATAGTCAGTCTTGGCAGCTTGAGCGGCTTCGCGCTTGCGTTGTAAATCTTCGGCAGAGCAAAAACAGCGATAGGCTTTGCCCATTTCAACCAACTGATGAGCAAACGGACCGTAGGTGTGCAGACGAGTTGATTGGTAAACGATCTCTTCGTCCCAGTTCAGTCCCAGCCAACGCAATCCATTGAGGATGACATCGACAAATTCCGTTTTCGATCGCTCCTGGTCGGTATCCTCGATACGAAGGAGAAACTTGCCGCCGTGATGGCGGGCGTAAAGCCAATTGAATATTGCTGTGCGCGCAGTGCCGACGTGGAAATATCCGGTCGGCGAAGGTGCAATTCGCACGCGGACTTGATTTGAATTCATAGTCGATAATCCTGTGATGGTTCGGTTGGAGTCTGGTCGTCCGGCGGTTGAGTCGACGGCGGTTCCGGTTGTGGTGCGGGAGGAGTTGTCGGTATTGGCGCAGGGACTGGTGCGATTGGCGCCAGAGTGGTGGTCGACTCAATAATGGAAGCGAAGTCCAGTTCGAGTCCGCCCATTGTTCTTGCCGAGAAATTGTAAACGACCACCAGTATAAATGCGAAAATGGTGTTGATTATCGCGGCGAAGAAAGCAACGAAGAACGGGACAAATATCGCTAATACCCCGAACATACTGGACAATTGGTCAAACTCGCTGTCGCGAAATGCTGCCGAAGGCATTGATGAGATCATGAGCAACAGGAGGGCGTAGAAGCAGCCGACGATAAAGCCGAACACGAGGTTGATCAGGAAGGAGATCTTGATCGTCGCCCAGAGCGAAATTCGTTTTAGTTCCAGTTTCATTTCAACTCCTTGATAATCCGCACGATACGTGGTTTCGCCAACGCCAGCAAGCGGTTTTTGGCTGACGGGAACCAATCGGGGCATGCTCGATAGGCTTATGGAACAGGAGGTCAAGTTTCTTGTTAGAAGGGTGATTAGAGGTTATATTCCCACGCAAGGACGTCGAAGTATATGAATATGAAGAAAGTTGCAATGATAGCGGTTCCAAGCGTTGTGCTGGCAGGCGCCGGTTACGCTTACTACTATTTTATTGGTTGCCGAACGGGCACCTGAATGCTGACTTCGTCGCCGGTGGCGTCAACAGTTTATGGAGCAGTCTTCGGAGCCTTATTAGGTGCCTGGTTCAGCGAGGGAAAGGTTTAGCATGCCGATTTATGAATATTCCTGCAAGGAATGCGGTCGCAAGTTCGATTTGTTAGTTACGAGCGAACGATATGCGGATGAGCAACACTGTCCGCATTGTGCCTCAGATCGCCTGGAAAGACTTTTCTCGACATTTGCATCGGGTGGCAGTAAAGCGAAGTCCTCCGGTTGCGGATGCGGGAAATCCAAGTATTCCTGACAGTAAGAAATCAGCGGGCGGTCGCTCGCGTTACCAAGAGTATTGAAGCCTCGGTTAATGCCGGGGCTTTCTTATTTGTGGAGATTATGTCGTTGCTGCAATCGGGATACGACCGGTCGATTCGTGTGCCGTAGCCGGATCGGCGATTGGGACGGTAATTGTGATAGTTGCACCGGCATTCGGCTGGGAATCGACGACGATGTTTCCGCCGTGGTTACGGATGACCTTGCGAATAACTGTCAGCCCGAATCCGTGGCCATGCTCTTTCGTGGTGAATCGATCGCGGAACGCTTTCTGCAGATTTTCCTGGCTGAATCCACAACCATTGTCGACTACGACGAGGGCAAATTCGTGTTTTTCCTTGTCGTACTTGGTTGTGAGCTTGATTTGTCCGTCGCGCCTGTCGGCGCCGATGGCGTCAGCGGCATTATTGAGCATGTTGTAGAGAACTTGTTGAATCTGCGACTGATCGATCAAGACCGGCGGCAAGTTCAGATCGAGGTCGAGATCAATGATGATCTTTCCGAAGCGTTTCTGATGGCGCGCAAATGTGACGATTTCGTTAATCATGACATTCAGATCGGCGGTGTGCCTCTTCGTGTCAAGCTTGCCGGCATCCGAAAGCGAATTCGTGAACTTCTCGAACTTGCCAATATTTTTCTTCACGTTCTCCAGGTACTTCACTGAAGTTTCCGGATAGGTGCCAGCCGCCTTCATTTCGAACAATTCGACGTTGGAGAGAATGATCGCGATGAAGTTGTTGAGTTCATGGGCGATTTCAGAAGACATCATGCCTTGAGTAGCTGCGCGTTCGAGTCCGACGAGATGATCCTTGAAATCCTCGAGACGGCTCATGGCGTCTCGTGCCTCTTGCAGCAGGATCAGGTTATCAAGCGAAATGGAACTCAAACTGAGCAGTACCGTCAGCATCTGTCGATCCACTTCATTGACGGTCATCTCTGCATCAGTGCGGACCACCAGTATCAGTTTCAGTTTTTCGGTTGCAGGCAACGAGAAGAAGCAAAGAGTGCCCTTGCCGGCGCGCAGTGCTTCGCAAATATGGGAGCATGATTCATTGGAAGAAAGCTGCGAGAGAAATGGATGGCGATCGATGCTGCCGGAATATTCTGTTTCACCGCCTTCGATTAGATCACGCGGGAAATTGCTGATTGGAAAACCATCTATTGTAGCGTTGATGATGTTTCCGTCGCTCTTTCCCATCGTAATGCGCAGTTGGTCGGCGCCCTTGTTATGGAAGAAGACCAGGCCTTCCTGCAGACTGAAATGGAATAAGGCAAAACGAAGAATTAACCCAGTCAGAGATTCGGCATCGCCGGTGGTGTAGAGTGCACCCATCAATTCGGAGAGATGCTGGAGGCCGTTGGAACCCTGCTTCTTCTGAATCTCTTTGCGTTTGGCGTATGCGGCATTGACGGAATTGCGAATTTCGGGAAGCTCGAACGGCTTCATGATGTAGTCGTAAGCGCCGGTCGCGATTGCTTTCTTAGCGGTCTCAACATCGGCATAACCGGTCATGAAGAGAATCCCGATCTCCGGATCGGCCTCGAGCGCCTTCTTAGCCAGAGTGATGCCATCCATCTCCGGCATCTTAATATCAGTCAGAAGGAAATCAAATTTCTCCGAGCTGATCAGACGCAGAGCTTCCTTGGGAATAGAGGTAGACGAAATCGTATGCCCGACGGTTGAGAGAGCGTCGCTGGCAAAATGGAGTACAATTTCTTCGTCGTCTACAATTAAGATTCGAGCACTTTCGCTGGCGATTTTGTCGCTCCTTGCTTCGATGCGCTTTTTGAAGCGGCGATTTCTTCGACCCGCTGTAATACCGCTCGAAGTTCTGCCAAATCGAACGGTTTGCAAATGGTGCCGACGACAGCCTGGTTGAGTGTCGCGTGGCTTAACTTGTCTGGATAGCTGTCAGTAACGATTACGAATGTGGCCGGATCGGTTTCATGCACTTTCTTCGCGGTTGTGAGACCATCCTGCCGCGGCATATGCATGTCCGTAAAGACCAGATCAAAATGTTGTTTGGCAACCATCTCAACCGCTTCGATGCCATTGGTGGCCTTGTCGACCACATAGCCGTCGTTGCGCAGTACATCCACTAATAGATCGCGGATGATCTCCGTGTCGTCAACGACGAGAACGCTGCGAATTTGGCGGTTGCCGTGATTCATCATGATCCTACTGCCGCGTGCACAGCCTTTCGAATTTGTTCAATTGAAAAAGGCTTCTTGAGAAAGTCACTGGCGCCGGCCTGTATACATTCAGAGGCTGTCTGAAGCGAGGCGTAGCCGGTGACTACAATGACCTTAATTGACTTGTCAGTTTCCTTGATCTTTTTCAGCAGTGTCAAGCCGTCCATTCCGGGCATCTTGAGGTCGGTAATGACGAGCCCAACCGGGTTGTTGCTGATCATCAACAGCGCTTCATCGCCGTTATGTGCCCCAAGCGGCTCCTGCGTCGAAAAGACTTCGAGCAGGAACTCCCGCATAACTTCCTCATCATCAACGACTAAAATCTTTCTAGTGTCCGTCATGATTTATAGGTCCCTATTGAGCTAAGATGTAGCTTTTGCTGTTATTCTGGCTGTCTCTCTTACAATCGGTAAAACTACCGTGAAAGTTGAGCCCGTGCCGACAGTTGAATCGAGTTTTATGTCGCCGCCGTGATCACGGATGATTCCATAAGAAACAGACAGGCCCAGGCCGGTACCTTCACCCACCTTCTTGGTTGTGAAGAATGGCTCGAATATCTTGTTTCGGTTTTCCTCCGGGATACCCACTCCGCTATCGGTGAAGGAGATTTCGACAGCGCCGCTAAACTCTCCTACCGGCGGGTTGAAGCTTGTTGTCACTCTCAGGTCTCCGCCCGAAGGCATTGACTGCATGCTGTTTATCAGAATATTCGTGAATACCTGCTGGAGCAGATTGACGTTTCCGAGCACTCTTGGAAGACCCGGCTGAAGCGACACGTCAAGATGAATATCCTTCATACCCAATTGGTGCGAGGTGAAAACAAAGGTCTCTTCCAACGCCGAGTTGACATCGACTAGATCGAATTCCATTTTGTCGGACGAGCGGCTGAATTTTAGCAGATTCTTGACAATCATCTTACAGCGGCGCGCCTGTAGTTCGATGTCTGATAGATAGCGTTGGAAAGCGGTGAAATCTTTTTCCACCAATTGCCCACCGGCGAGTTTCTCAAGCGCAAACTGCGCGTAGCCGAGAATGCCACCAAGCGGATTGTTCAACTCGTGGGCAACACCTGCCGCGAGCTGTCCGACAGCGGCCATTTTCTCCGACTGAATGACCTGTTTCTGAACTTCTTCGAGCTTCTGTGTCCTCTCACGGACTTTTTCTTCCAATGTCTGATTGTGCAGCTCAAGTTCTTTCTGAGTCTTTTCGAGCGAGTCGCACATCGTATTGAACGCGAGCGCCAGTCGTTCAAGTTCGGCGTCGGTCTGAACATGAACGCGCTGGGACAAATCGCCCGCAGCCAACCGTTCCGTTGCTTCTACAAGAGTGTTGATCGGACTGGCGATCATCTTGACAAGAGTGACCGAGAGGAGAATACCCAGCATCACCAATAGCAGTGTGAAGTAAACGATCATTTGCCGTGTTTCAGCGATCTTTGCCTTGGTTTCGCCTGCGCTGATCGCGATGCGAACATAGCCAATAGTCTCGCCCCGTTGATTCGATTCCTTGGCGATGCTGGCCGATCCCAGTTCTTCTTTCGAAACTTCCGGCGTATGAGCGACGACTGTTGCGATGACTTCAATGCATTCACCGGCGTTCGGCAAGATCAGTTCGCGAGTTTCGACATTGTGTCCGTTGTTGCCGGAAGAGTCGCTTACAGCGAGAGATTCTTTGTCTGATTGAATGACGGAATCCGGGATGTTATCACTGAGCCCTTGCGCCAGTAGTACGGCATCGGAGTTGTATATCTGGGCAAACAGGATATCCGGTTCGGTTCGCATACCTTGAATCAAGCCGTCGAGCTCGGAGCTGATTTCCAGCATGACGCCAAACTCGGCGTTGTGAGCCAGGTTGCGTGCCAGCGAACTGCCCCGCTGCTTCAATCCATAAGTTGCTGTCTGAGAGAATTCCTCAAGCAGGAACATCGACAGCAGAAGCGAACTCACAACCAAGAGCGCGCTTACGCCGAGAATCAGCCGCCACTTAAGGCCCAGAGTGTCATGCAATGATCTAAGCAGTGACATCAGTAGGTCTCCTTGGCAACGCTGATCAACTCGGGTGCGAAGTCTATGTTAAGTAGTTTCCCCGACTTGAGATTCAAGTAGAGATAGACAACATCCGGAACCGTCGGCTTGATCGTGCTAACACTTTTTCCGTTCATAAGTGCCAACGCTAATTCGCCGGCCTGTCTCCCAATAAACTTGTAGTCAGCTTCCAGACAGAAGAGCGCGCCGTTTTCGACGAAATTCTGATTGAATCCCATAATCGGAATCTTGGCGCGAAGGGTCTCTACGAGAGTGTGGCGGATGAACTGTGGTGAGGATAGGAGCTCGTCAGCTATTGTCCAGATACCATCGGCAACGCGGCAGAGGCTATCGATCGCAGCCGGCAATTCCTTTGACGTGCCAATTTTGATTTCGACCAGTGTAAGCCCCAGTGTGGCGCAAGCCTTGCGGGCTTCTTCCACCAGTCGTTGCGAGTTGCTGGTGTAGACAACACCGATACGTTTGAGGCTTGGTATGACAGCTGAAAACTTCTGAATCTGTTGGAGAACGGGAATGTCGAGTGCAGCACCCGTAACATGGCCGCCGGGATTATCCCAGGACTTGATGAAGCCGGATTCAATCGGATTGAGCACCTTGGCAAACACAACTGGTATCGCCGGGAAATTCTTGTCAGCAAAAGCTGTTGCGGTGCTGCCGATGGTAATGAGAATATCAGGTTTCAGTGCGGCGACTTCGCTCTTCTGCTTTTCGTCAATGGCGGAAAGGTAGTGTTGGAACATCTCGCAAGGCGGGTCGCAACTTTTAAGCGACCACTCCAAGCCGGAGATAGTCCTCTGGGTATGCTTCGTCGAGTCTGAATAAAGCACAGCAATGCGCTGTCCTGCAATAACCGGCGCATCAACGCCGAAAACTGCAAGACAGAGCGAGCAGACGACTGCCGCTGCAATATGTCTCATGAGTTTACTCTCACTCGGAGAACAAACTTCGAGAAGATTGTCAGGTTCGGATTATGCTCACCCGGCGCTTTGTGCGCCATCCGGCACCCTCCTGGTGAAGGTCACTTGTTAGTCACAGAAGATAAATGAATGCATAACCTTACCGGTGCAAGGTTAACTCATTCGCACTGGCGATCCATCGTAGTGGCTTCTGCTCTAAGAATTTATCGGTAAGCAAAGATTCCCCTTAACCTTTATCAGAGAAGTTTGCACCGCTCTGAAACGAATAATCAGAAAAAAACTTGGTTCAGACCGCTTGGCCCCTAATCTGCATTCAACTTGAAACGCAAAGCAGCCGGCTGTCTGCCAAGATGCAGACCAGTCATAGTTTGTCGCTTCATCGATGTTTCATTCGTATTGCAAAAAACTCGAATTTTGTCCCTCCAATCGTTAAAAAAGGTTACGAGGTACCGATACATTCTGTGAGATCAGCAATCAGCCGAAGTCATCGGTGAATGTAATTCCTGCGACGACTCACATCTTTGATAAAGTATCCGATGACCCGACGCCTTCTGCGGGAGACTAACCGCAAACCAGCGCAAGAGAAATAGCTGATGTCGTTAACGAAAGCAACAGCCGGAGGTAGCTTGAGTAAGATTCTCAGACTCATATGTTCGCTCGGAGTCATTCTATTAGCGAATGGGGCTGCAAGTCTCGAGGCCAAGACGACGGGAAAAATCTCGGGAACCGTAACCTCGGCAGAAAGCGGCGAACCGCTTCCGGGTGCGACGGTGTCCATCGTTGGGCAGCCTATAGTAACGGTAACTGACCTTGACGGCGAATTCTATCTCCTAAATCTTCCGGTTGCTACCTATGATCTGGCCGTCGAATTGATCGGGCACAAGACCGAGATTCGCAGCGGACTCAAGGTACTTCTTGATCTTACCACTCCAGTCGAAATCGTGCTACAACCGGAAACCGTAAAACTTGATAGCGTTGTGACGGTATATGCCGAGCGACCGCTAATACAGAAGGACATGACTGCTTCAGTTCGCTCTATCAGCAGAGAAGAGCTCGAGCTTCAGCCGAACTCGCGGAACATCGGGCAAGTTATTCTAAGAATGAACGGCACCGTTGCCGACCGCGATGGCGGACTGCACGTTCGCGGCGGTCGATTCGGTGAAGTTACCTACTACTTTGACGGTATGCCGGTACAGGATCAATTCTCCGGCGGGCTCGGTACACGAATCAATCCGGATGCTTTGGAAACTGTCAGCTTGACGAGCGGCGGTTATTCATCGGAGTACGGTGAAGCACTATCAGGTGTTGTGAATGCTCTTACTCAAGAAGGTTCAAGCACCTATGCAGGTAAGCTGAAGCTGGCCGACGGACTCAGCAAACCATACAATGTCAGAACCGGCGAATTCGACAAGACCAGACGCACTGACAATTATTACGGCGTGTTCAATCTGTCCGGTCCGATTCCATTATTGCAAAATGATCGGGCGAATTTCTTCAATTCAATTGAGTACTGGAACAACGGCGGATACCTTCCGCATAACCAGGCCGAGAGCTGGACTCTTACCACAAAGGTAACGCTTCGCCCTCTGCAGAATCTCAAAGTCACAGTGTATTCCAACATCTACGAGCGCGAGCAAGAGCGTTATGAACATCGCGACGTAAACGGCTATTCATACGACTTTGCACTTCAAAACTCCGGACTAATCAAGAACGACGCCGCACGTTTTGGCGGCAGCGCCACGCTTCAACTGTCCACCAACACAGTTGTGTCGTTCAGGGCAGGTTACTTCGAGACCTCGACGAAGTTGGCGCCAGATCATCTGTTCGATGTCTATTGGGACAAGTGGCCCGGGTACTCGGTAGATGAAAATGGAAATTACAATGGCACAATTCAGGACAACTATGCAGTCGACTCGACTTACTACTATAGCGGTTACGTTAACGATACCTTGTTCTATCCGTACTACCTCTATCGTAAGTCATCGTACAAGTCGGCTGGATTCGATGTATTGTCGCAGGTTGATAAGTACCATCAGTTGAGCGTCGGCGGCGAGTTCCGCCAGAACCGCCTCATTTGGGACAACAAGCAGTTCTTCAATGTCCGGCCTTACGGAGAAAAGTACGATGTTGGGCCGAGCTATGCAGCGGCGTACCTGCAAGACAAGATCGAACTTGGCTACATGATCATAAATGCCGGATTGCGGCTCGATTATCTCAATGCAGAAATCGACTATTGGGAAGATCCAGGCACCAAGGAGAAGCGCCTTCGCTCCAAGAGCAAGACTCACATTTCGCCGCGAGTTGGTTTCTCACATCCAGTTTCCGAGAACACGCTGTTCCACGCCAACTACGGTTACTATTACCAGGTGCCGCAGTACCCGTTCATGTTCACCAACCTTCAGGCTGACTTGACAACCGGTTATCCGATTGTTGGTAATCCGGATATGGAACCGGAGAAGACGGTTTCTTACGAGTTGGGTATTACACAGAGATTGGCTGACGACATTCGTCTCAACGCTACCACTTATTACAAGGACGTCTCCAATCTCGTTTCGAGCCGTTCAATCGTAGCGCCTTCAGGAACCTACACGCAGTATTACAACGGCGATTATGGTTCGGTCAAAGGTCTGGATTTTGCTGTAACGAAGACCGGCAACCAGAATCTCAACGGATCAATCAACTACTCCTATATGGTTGCTGAAGGCAACTCATCCGACGCAAACGAATTCTATTACAACTACTTCACGCAAGGCGACGATGCGCCGGTGATTCCTGTTCAGGAATTCCCGCTCTCGTTTGATCAGCGCCATACGCTAAACATCAACTTGGATTTCCGGGTGCCGCGAAACCAGAAGATCACACTGTTCGGCGTCAACATGCCGACCGCGTGGGGACTCAACACATTCTTCACCTATGGATCGGGAATGCCGTACACTCGCACCGACGAACAAGGCATGCGTCTTGGCGGCTTAAACGAAGGCAGGATGCCCGCTACCTATCGGGTCGATATGCGCTTCGACAAGGACTTCTACCCGTTCAGTGGAAAGACGAGCAAGCTGCGGTTTTTCGTCGAAGTCAACAATCTTCTCGACCGGCGTAATGTCGTGAACGTCTATTCGCGCACCGGACTTGCTGACATCGATGGCTACAACTTCGGCTTAAGCTACGACCCGCCCGGAGATGCAACTCCCGAAGACGTCAATGATATTCGACGCCTCTTGGCAAAAGATCCGCAGAATTTTGATACGCCAAGAAGCATTCAGTGGGGGTTGGAATGGATATTCTAAACCGTGCGAAAGTGCAGAGGATGAAACCCATGCATAGTGGATTATCGATAGTCGCCGTTTGCGTTGCCGCTCTACTCGCGATTTCGGGCGGCGGGTTGTTTGCCGCCTCGGCGGGTTCGCAAGTTCCTGCTCCGGAATTGCAGGATCTAATCACGCATGACAAGGGCAATATCAGAACGACAGTTTCCAACTGGGGCACAATCGGCGGGTTAAGCCATCTCGGATTTCCTTCAGGTGAATGGCCGAAGGGCTCAGGACATGACTACCTTGCAGAACTGAAATACTGGATGGGTGCAAGTGTCGTGTCGGGCGATACGCTTCTGGCTGACTCAGACGATGACTACGCTCCGCTCACATCGTATGCGACCGCGACTGATTATCGTATCCGGCTTTCGACCGATTCGACTCGCTACGAATTCGACCGCGACGACACTACCGGTGCCGGGCGCGACAATCCTGCATACGGCTGGCGTCACTATGATCCGCAGACCGGTGAATGGGTATACAATGAAGTCTGGGATCCGCAGACGGAGAGCTTCTATTCCGGCGGACCATCATCATTGCAAGAAAGCATCTATCGTTTCAATGATGCCGGTCTCGGTTCGTCTTTGATGGGTCTGGAAATGGTCCAGACAATCTATCAGTGGAATTACAGCTACAACGAAGATGTTATGTTCGTTGTTCTCGATATCACGAACAAGAGCGATAACGATTACGAAAACTTCGCTTTTGGTCTCTACTGCGATTTCGACATCGGTGGGCCGGATGGTTCGGGAGAGAATGGCCGTCTCGGCGACTTGGTCGCTTCTGACACTTCTCAGAATTTGGCTTGGACTTACGATGCCGACGGATATGATCCGGGCTGGGGTCCGAGTGTTGTTACCGGTGTGATGGGTACACGCTACATCGAAACTCCCGACAACATCGGTATGACAGCATTTCGTACCGGCGAGTGGGAGCGAATCGAGAATACAAATGATCGCGAGAAGTATGCCTACATCACCGATCACATCTATGAAGAATCGCTGCCGCCGACAGATCAATACTATGTCCAGGCAACTTCGGGAATCAATCTCGAAAAAGGCAAAACCATCAGAATCGGATTTGCCATTATCGCAGGATATGATGAAGAAGATTTTCGCAACAAGTCCAAGATAGCACAGACTGTATACTCCAATCACTTTGTCGGTCCGACGCCGCCGAAGCCATCAAAGCTGACGGTGCTTTCTGGCAATAACGAAGCGCGTTTGTCATGGGACAATACCGCGCCAGAAAGTGTTGACCCGCTTCTGGGAGTCGCTGACTTTGCCGGCTACAAGCTATACCGCTCCACGGATCAAGGCGCCAGTTGGGGCCGTTTGGTCCGCAACAATGACGGCAGCCTCGGACCCGATTATGTTCCGTTGGCTATCTGGCGTGTTGAAGACGCTTCAGAGCCGATTCCTCACACCTATGTTGATACTGCGCTCGTCAACGGATTCGAATACTGGTATTCCGTAGTCGCATTCGACAAAGGCGATTCCAGCGCCGGCGTGGGACCGCTTCAAACCGCGTATGGCCGACCCGGTTCCGATGACAACGCCGGAGCGGCAGTGCCGAGATCTAATCCGGCGGGCTATGTTCCCGTCGAGAGTACATTGAGGCATGAGGTCGAAGGCGGCGCAACCGCATCCGATGGAAACGTTGTTCCAGTACTATTTGACGACTCGCAATTCAGCGGCGAGGAATATGAAGTTGGATTCAAGGAAGACATGTACACGACATCGTGGTATGTCGTGAATCGTACGACTGGAGATACTCTGGCAGTTGACATGACCGACCAGAGCGGCGACTTGGCACAAGCCCCTGTCGTCGATGGTGTGCAAGTATTCGTATTCAATGGCGAAAGAGAACCGCGTCACTTCAAGCAGGTGAGTTTCTCCGCAGGCGCCGACACGACGCTGGAACTCGGATATTCCTACGGTCCGATGGGCAGCGCATTTGGCTTCCCGATCGGCGGCGATGTCCACTTCCGTTCGACATATCAGTTGCGCTTTACGGCGACAGGATCACTCGGATATTCGTTCTATGACGATGTAACACCAATCAACTTGCCGTTTGAAGTCTGGAATACGACCACGAATCAGCAAGTGCTCGCCGAGATATATCACCTTGATGCCGACGAACCGGGCTGGGATCCGCGAAATCGCGATTACATCTCGATCGTCAATGTGCCATACGACAACCAATCGCACCCCGAGGCGTTTCCTTATGGACACTCGTGGTTCTTCCGATTGGACACAGCCAGCTACAACTACCGAGTTGGCGATGTTTTTGAAGTTGGCGGCGCTCCAGTAAACGGGGCAGACGACAAATTTGTATTCAACATTCCTTCCGTGAATAAGGAAGCGGCCTCGGCTGCTCTCGATCAGGTTCGCGTTGTTCCCAATCCTTACGTTGCGCGCGCAGCCTGGGAAACCGTGGAAGGTGAACGCCGGTTGGAGTTCGTCAATCTACCGGCTACCGCGACGATCAGGGTCTACACGCTCGCAGGTGATCTTGTGCAGACTCTCGAACATGACGGCTCCGGCACCTTTGTTTGGAACATGTTGACGAGTAACGGGCAAGGTATAGCGCCGGGTCTGTACTTCTATCATGTTGAATCACAAGTGGGCGAACGCGTCGGCAAGTTTGCGGTGATCAAGTGAGAGCCAAGGAGAAATCGAATATGCGCAAATTCAGTATCATAATCGGTGTCGCAGTCGCATTGTTCGCGGCTTCATCACTGCATGCGGACGAGTTCTCCAAAGTGGGAACGTCGGGAGCGCAGTTCCTGAAAATTGGAGTTGGCGCCCGTTATACCGCGATGGGAGAAGCTTCAGTCGCCAATGTCAGCGATGCCTATGCTCTCTACTGGAACCCGGCTGCGCTTGGCGGAATGACTCAATCGCATCTGGAGTTCACAACAATCTCCTATGTCTCCAATGTGAACCTGAACTACGTGGCATTTGCCAAACCTCTCAGCTTCGGCACCATCGGTGCGGCAGTGACAGCGTTGACCTCCGGTGACATGGAGATCACGACTATCGAAGAGCCGAACGGAACCGGCAAAATGTTCTCAACCTCCAGCTATGCAATTACGCTTGGATACGCGCGCCAATGGACAGAGTTCTTCTCGTTTGGTATGAGCGCAAAATATATCACTGAGAGAATATCCGAAGTACGCGCCAGCGGAATCGCTTTCGATTTCGGAACGTTGCTCCGGCCGGGATATCGCAATCTGCGAATCGGCATGAACATCTCCAACCTTGGCCAGGAAATGAAATTCAGCGGTCCTGAATTGAACTTCAACTACAACCCTTCCGGCGACAATGAAAGCGTCGACAATGCAAAGGGTGTTCTGGATGTTGATTCCTATGACTTGCCGTTGGTGTTTCGCATCGGCGCAGCTTACGACATCCAATACTCACCGAGCACTCGATTGACATTCAGCGTCGAAGCACGCGACCCATCGGACAATGAACAGCAAGGATCGTTCGGAGCGGAAGCCGCATTTCAGGAGACATTCTTTGTGCGCGGAGGATGGCAGCTCAATCAAGAGGAGCAATCGGCCACGGTGGGCGCCGGTCTCGCACTTAAGGTGTGGAATTCGACCGACTTAAGTCTAAACTATGCCTTTGCGGATTTCGGAAGATTAAATTCAGTTCATCGCTTCTCATTTGGACTCAGATTCTAAACACAGCATCAAGCCAACAGAATGGAAGAATGGGCGACCGATAGGTTGCCCATTTTTCGTTGTTTTATAGCGAATTGCTGTCCCCACAACTCCCAGAAATGTCTTTGCTACAAAGTCACAAGATTCGATATTATCTATTACCGAATACCGCGCAGGAAACTTTCCTGATTTGCCAGCGTTGTATTAAGAACATCATCGAAATGAAGGTATCTTTAATATGCAATCCATTGGAGGAATGATGAAATTTGTCCGTTACATTGCGGCTGGCGCTGCTGTTTGCTTTGTCGCCGCCTGCAGTCAAATGCAGAAAGAACCGACGGCACAGGTCTATGTCGAGCCCGCGGAAGTTCTGGCTGCAAATGATTCCGCCGAGGCTCTTGCTGCGGCGCTCGCCGATCAGGCGAAGTTTGAAGACTACAAACCAGTATATGAACACTTCATTGCCTTGAATCCCAATTCAACCGATCTGCACCGGGAGTTCCAGGCGTTGTTCAACGGTTTCCAGCGCACAGAAGAGAGAAATGCCTATTACAAAGCTTTGTATGACGCCGATCCGAAGTCCGCGATGGCGACCTATCTCTACGGTCGTTGCCTGGGTGGCATGGAATCGATCGAATACTTCAAAAAAGCTACCGAACTGGATCCTGACTATTTCTGGGGCAACTTTGGTATGGGCGCGGCCCTTGTGTCTGCAAATCCTCCCGATACTGCCAAATCGATCGAGTATTATCTCAAAGCGATGGCTTTGAACCCGTCATATCCGACAACCTATCCGCAGATCGCCGGAATCTACATGGCGCAAAAGAACTATCCCGAGGCACTGAAATACGCAAAGCTCTATGCAGTGACCTCGCCTGATCAGTATCGGCCTGTCGCAATGCAGTCTGATATTCTGAACTCCATGGGAGATAAGAAGGGGTCGGAAGAAGTGCTCGTGAAGTTTGCCCAGGCATATCCGGAAAACGGACAGGTTCGGAAAGACTTGGTCGAACTCTACAAGAAGCAGAATCGCTTCCCAGAAGCAATTACCAATCAACACGCTATTGTGGCTTCATCGACTAAGCCTGGAGACGCATTGGTTGAGCTTGGTAAGATATACGCGATGGCGAATCAGCCGGATTCCGCTCTCACTTATCTCAATCTGGCTGCTGACCAAGGGTATGGCGACTATCGCCGCCTGATGCGCAACGAGACTCTAGCGGCTGTTCGTTCCTTGGGAGGTTTTGACGATCTGATCAACCGACTCAAGGTTGCTTCGCAGGCTCAGCGCGAGAAGCGTCTTGCGCCGATAATGGCGGATGCTGAAGGTAATCGCATGAAGGCAGTGTCAGAGGTTCTCAGTACACCGGCTCCTGCATTTGCTTTTGTCAATCTTGAAGGCCAGACTGTCTCGCTGGAAAGTTTGCGCGGCAAGGTTGTCGTTATTGATTTCTGGGCGACCTGGTGCGGTCCATGCAGAATGACGATGCCGTTGTTACAGGAGTTCGTCGAACGCAAGCCGGAAGGCGTAGAATTCATTTCCATGGACGTTTGGGAAGACGACACCACCAAGGTTCGTCCGTATCTCGCCGACTATGGTTATACTTTCAATGTGCTCTTCGGCAATGCCGACGTCGCATCGCAGTATGAGGTCACTGGTATTCCGACGTTGGTCATCATTGATAAGGACGGCGTGATTCGCTATCGCCATGTCGGTTATGATCCGAGCGCAGACCAGGTATTGCTCTGGCAGGCTGAAGAGTTGGCCAAGAAGAACGCCCAATCGACGACCTAAAGTAGAAACGAGTTCGTAATTTCTAAGGGCAGTCGAGAGACTGCCCTTTTTGATTTTACTACTTTAAGGCTGGGCGAAATCGCAACAGATCACTGACCTGGCCAGAGTCTGCGTCAATCCCGATTCCATAGTTGTCGAAACCGAATTGATCTGATGTTCTTGCAGGTCGCAGCCAGGTTGTGTTGTTCTCACAGTCGGGCCGATTTGTGCGGGTTCCGGTGCTATCGGCGACATCCAAGTATTGATCAGTGCCGCCAATATCAATCAAGATACCGAATGATTGCGCATAAGAGATAAACGGCGCTGTAGGTCGGGGAGTCCGGTAGTCTTCGCGAAACGAAGCGTCACCCATTCCGTCTGTTCCCTTTGACAATTGATAGAGATCATCACCGCCGAGGTCGAACAGGAATGAATTGGAACGAATCTGTGCATTGGCGATGGAGATGATTTTGCCGGTGTAAGTGTCGTTGCCTTGCCAATCAGCCATCAGTGTTACTGCGAAGTCCCAGCCGAAAGACAATCCCGCGCCGGCGGTTTCAAACAGCTCGTGCCGGTCATTGCCCGACTCATCAAACACAGCGCCGATACAGTAGTGCGCTCCAGAAGCCTGCGTGAAGTAGCAGCTTCGATAAAGATCGTCGCCTTCGACATCGTAGAGAACCCCGATACCAAACCAGTAGCCGGTGCCGATACTCCAATTGCCTGAGTAGTATTCGTCGTTGCCGTAGCAATCAATCAGTGCTCCAAGTCCGCCTGCCCAACTATGGCCGTCGGAACCGTCACCGCGCCGACCACCGCCCCAGCCCTGAGCGTTGTTGGCATTGATCCTCATCTGCGAATGGTAATCCCCACGGTTAAAGACCTCCGCCAGCGGCTCGGCTTTGTAGTAGTCATTGCCGCGGAAATCGGCGAGTATGCCGATTCCTCCGCCAATTCCGCCAGCACCTTGTCCGTCGCCGGCGAGATAGTAGTTGTCGTCGCCGACGCGGTCAATCAGCATTCCAACTCCAAAGTAACCGCAGCCTTGTCCCGACACTTTCAGTTGGTAGTCGTCGTCGCCTTCAAAGTCTGCGACCATACCGGTGCCAAAGACGCCGATGCCTTGTGACAATCGGTTGGCAGCGTATTTGTCATTGCCGCGTGTGTCGATTACGATGCCGGTCCCGCAGACACCATACCCGAGAGTACGAGTGCTCAGGCTGTCGCCGTAGCTGTCGGCGCCGTCGAGGTCAATGATCGCGCTGATTGGAAGACCGGGTCTCGAACCGCCGCCATCGAGATAGACGTCGTTGCCGCCAAAGTCGCAGATCAGCAAGTAGCCGCCCGATCGGTAGGTCGAATTGCCTTTGTCGCCGATCACGATTTGCCCAAGGGGCGTATTGATGGTAATGGTCTTGAAGTTGTCTGGGACGGAGAGCTTCTGGAGCTTCTTGGCGGTCAGGTCGGAAGCTGCGATGGTCTTGAACGAAGAGTACACCAACGATTGCCAGTCGATTGTTGATGCGCAGTCGTCGAGTTGAGGATAGTAGATTTGACCGTCACCTTGTGTCGCATCAAGATTCTGAATCTGAAAGATTTCCTGGACAATTCGATGCGGAACGTTCCGGAATGCAAGTTGGTGATAGCTGTTGGCCTCGACAATATTCAGTATCCATAGCGCCAACACTTCTTTGATCGCTGGACTTAAGAGTGCGGTTTGTTCTTCCAAGCGCGAGCGAGAGATCTCAGATTCTGATTTCGCCCCGAATGTGCGGTATTCCAATTGCGAGCCGGTTGATTCATACAATTTCTCGATAGCGTCAAAGAGCGGCGATTCTCCGCTGACCGAGTCGATCAAGTTGGCAGAGTAACTGCGGAAGCCGCCAATTTTGCGCTCCCAGCCCAAATGATAAGAAAGCTGATAGAGAGCAGAGTTTGACGTATTGGAGAAGACCGAGTCTTCCATGTAATACATAAAGGAAGATTTCATTGACTGGCTGTAATCATAAACGCGCATCGGCTCGGCAAAGAGGTCATCAAATGCAGGGAGCTTGTGCGGTATCACAAATGGATAGCGATTCCAATATCCCTTGGGCTGATAGCCGAGATCGCCCCGGTCCTTACCGACCAACGATAGCGCCGAGTCAAGCAGATCCGTTGAATTTGCAGTTGTGTTAAAGACAGCAACTAATGTAAGAATCAGAATTAGGCATCGAATCATGGTTCCTCCCGAACTTAACGAAACGTATTGCGTCACTTGGCTTCGCGCAACTGCTATTGTCTCATGCCGTCGTTGACGAACATTCCGCTTTGGCAAACGGGTCAGTTTGAATATCTTAAGATAGTCAGGAGATTGAATGGCAGTACTCAGGAAGAAAATCATCGTCCGCTTGCACGACACCGATGCCGCAGGATTACTCTTTTTTGCGCAGCAGTTCTTCTATATGCATGATATCTATGAGGACTTATTGCACACAATCGGAGCGCCGATGGAAGATCTTGATTGCCAATGCCGATTTCTTCGTACCGATTGTGCATGCCGAGTCGCAGTATTTGCTCGGGCTAATCGTCGGCCAAGAGTTGGAAGCGAGTGTTGTCATTGCAAATCTCGGCAATTCGTCATATACGCTTGAGTATGAGTTGAAGAACACTGCCGGTGAGCTCGTCGGCAAAGCGAAAACGGTCCATGTAACAATCGACCGCAGTACCCGCAGGAAGATATCGATTCCGCAAGATTTCCGCGCCCGACTTTTGAAATTTCAATCGGCGCCGTAGACTTTCACTATCTGCTTAAGATTTTGCCAACTGTTCAAGTGCGGCGCGGTCAATTTTGTCTAGCGTGGTTCGTGGAAGTTGGTCTAAGACGATTATTCTATCCGGAAGTTTGAATTTTGCCAATTGGCAGGACAAGAATTTTGCGATGTCGCGCTCGTCAATGCTGTTGATGTTGGCGCTCTCGATGAACAACACTGGCCGCTTCCCCCAGTCGGCATTGTCGATAGCAATTACAGCCGCAGCCGTGACGCCGGGAAATCCAACAACCAGTCGCTCAATTTCTTCGGGGAAGATGTTTTCTCCACCAGAGATGAACATTCCATCTTTGCGTCCCAAAACTGTCAGAAAGCCATCTGCGTCGATAGAGCCAATATCTCCTGTTCGAAACCAATTGTCGTCAGTGAGCGGCAAGTTCGCATCACCGGTGTAACCGAGGCAGACAACTTTGCCGCGAACACAAATTTCGCCGACGGCCGAGCCTGGCCCGCTTTCGATTCGAATTTCACGATAGGGCAGAGCCCTACCGCTGGTGGCCAATATTTCTAAAGGGTCACCGAGCTTCGTTGCTGTAACTTGCGAAGCTGTTTCGGTCATGCCGTAGCTTACTATGACGGGAAGCCGCAACTCGCGTATGGTGCGGAGTAAGCTTTCAGAAACAGGTGCCCCGCCAAGGAGAATGGCCTTGGGTAATTTTGCGAAGCCGCGACCATTACGCTCACGCAGTAGCTGAGTCAACATTGATGGTACGAGCGAAAGGTGAGTGACGGCGCCGGCATCGATCAGGTTGTTCAATTCCTGTGTATCAAAACGGCGGCTCACGAATATTTGCGCTCCTGCCAAAAGACATCTGAACACGATTCCCAATCCGCCGACGTGGAACAACGGCAGCGACAGCAACCAGGTATCACCGGGTGCCAACGGCAGATTTTCGTTTGAGCCGAGGGCATTGTAATGGAGATTGCCGAAGCTCAGTCTCACGCCCTTGGCAGTCCCGCTTGAACCGGAAGTAAAGACTACGACGCAATCTCGACTCGGCTGAATGTCGATTGGGTCGCGAGTGACAATGCCTTTTGGTGCTGAATTGATCAGGTCAGAAATACTGATTGTCCGCGGATGGAGTTCGCTTGCAGTCTGCTGATTTGCTTCGTCAGTCAATACCATCGCGAAATCGATTTGATTTAGTTGTCGCTTAAGCTCGACGCAATGTAGCCGCGTGTTCAGGGGAACACAGATTGCGCCGATTCGAATCAGCGCCATCAACACAACAACATATTCGATCGAGTTGCCGCTGAGAATCGCGACATGACTGCCAGTGCGTACTCCTTGTTGCTCAAACTCGTGTGCGATTGACGTCACCAAGCGGTCAAACTCGTCAAACGTCAGCGAGCGATTGGCATCACAAATAGCCGGAGCGTTGGGAGAGGAAATCGCGGCTTGTCTAAGTGGGCAGTTAAGCAACTTCGATCTCGTTCAGATATTGGAGATTGTCAGGATGTTTCTCAAGTGCCACCCCAAGGCCGGGTCGGCTCGGGAGCGACAGATATCCCGCACTCAAGTCGCCGATCGAGTGGGTGAGCTGGCTTACAAACAACCCTGCCGTATCCAAGCCACAGGCGTCGCGCACCTGCAATGCACAGGCAATGTGTATGGCGGTAGTTACGCCGATTGCGGTGTCCAATGAAGACGTAACAACAATCTCCTTTCCCGATTGGATGAGTCGTTCGCAAAACTCAATCGCCTCGACGATACTTCCCATCTGCGATGGTTTGATTATGGCAACATCAAATGAATCGAGAAATTCCGGTGACAGTAGCTCGATGCGTCTGGTGTCGAGCGCACGATTGTAGATACTGATCAGAGTCTCATCAATGGCAATGGGAATTGGCGAGTTGCTGCGCAGGCGAGCGAGATTTGCCAAGGTAGCGTCTTTGAGCGGCTCTTCGATGTACTCGATATTGAAAGCCGCCAAATGTTGAGTCAGCATTGTAGCACTTTCAAAGTCATAAGCACAGTTAGCGTCGAGTCGCAGTTTGGCCGAAGAGCCGATCAACTCCCTTATCTCGCTAATTCTGCGAACGTCATCATCAATAGAAGTGCTTCCGATTTTGAGCTTGAACGTGCTGTAACCTTCGACACACTTAGCCTTGATGTCCGAGTCGGTTGTATTGCCCGCAATGACGGCATTGAGCGCTACTCGTTGCGTCGCGTTGGCTCGAATCCACTGAGCCATTGTGATACCGGCGGCCTGTGCACAAAGGTCAGCCATAGCTGAATCGAATCCGAAGACCACGCAGGGAGGAAGATCTTGCCACTTGCAACTCCGCTGCTGTAACTCTTGCGGAGAATCAGGAAGCTTGGAGTGTTGTAGTTCTCTTGCCAATGCAACAGCGGCGCCAGTGCAATCATCAATAGTCTCGCGACTGAATCCCGCGAGCGGCGCAATTTCGCCATAACCCACGAATCCGCCAGTTGCCGTGAGTTCAAGAATCAGTCCGCTTCGATTTTGCAGTATGAATCGCGATGTCACAAACGGGCGCACGAAAGGGATGTCATAGCGATAGATGCGAACCGCTTCAATCTTCATAACAGCCAGCCGATTGCAAACAGCGCAGAGTAAACGGCCAGCACTCGTCCCGTTCCAGCGAGCGCCGAGTTGAGAATGGCACCTTCTTCTTTGAGTACGAGCCGCATAACGGGAATTGCCGGAATGACTGCCGCAACGGCGATCATCGCGAGCCCATGCGATCTTGTGACTGCGAATGCTATCGCAGGATAGACCAACGCCGCCGCTACAAGAAGAAGGTACTGCACTTCAGAGAAGCGTCTGCCAAAGCGAACAGCAAGCGTACGCTTGCCGGTGACAGAATCGGTTTTGATGTCACGGATATTGTTAACCACAAGAATCGCCGTGGAAAGTAGCCCCGGCGACAAGCCGCAGAGAATGACTTCAGCCGTAACTGTCTGAGACATGACGTAGTATGTCCCGCCCACGGCGACCGGTCCGAAGAATATCAACACGAAGATATCGCCGAGTCCGTTGTAACCAAGCGGATAGGGACCGCCGGTATACAACACGCCGAACAGTATCGACAGAAGACCAATCGCTACGATTGGCCAGCCGCCGCGAAAGACGAGGTAGATTCCGATTGTGAACGCGATGCCAAATGCGAGTATCGTCGCATTGCGCATTTGCGCTGGCGTAACCAAGCCTGCCTGAGTAACTCGCAGCGGTCCGAGTCGTTCAGCGGTATCTACGGATTTCTTGAAATCAAACAGATCGTTGGCGAAGTTGGTGCCAATTTGGATGAAAATCGCACCAAGCAAGGCAGCGACTAACGATGCAATGTGAACAAAGCCGTCATCGATTGCAACGGCGGCTCCGATCACTACTGGAGCAACCGCAGCCCAAAGCGTTTTTGGCCGCGCCGCCAGAATCCAAATCTGCAGGCGCGAGTAGTTGGGGGATGGGCTGTTCATGGAAGAGATTACGGATTTCGTTTGAACTTCGAGAAGTCCGGCTTGCGCTTTTCGACAAAAGCGTTGCGACCCTCTTGTGCCTCGGGCGACATGTAATACAACATCGTCGCATTACCGGCCAATTCCTGGAGACCCGCCTGTCCATCGCAGTCGGCATTCAGTGCCGCTTTGAGACATCGCAGTGCCATCGGACTATTGCCGAGAATCTCGCGACACCAAGTCACGGTTTCTTGTTCGAGTTGATCGTACGGAACGACGCAATTGACAAGTCCCATATCGAGAGCCTGCTGAGCGTCATATTGACGGCAGAGGAACCAGATTTCACGTGCTTTCTTCTGGCCGACTAGTCGCGACAAGTAGCTTGCGCCATACCCGCCATCGAACGAGCCGACTCGTGGTCCGGTCTGGCCAAAACGCGCATTGTCGGCGGCAATTGTGAGATCGCACATAATGTGAAGCACATGCCCACCGCCAATGGCATATCCAGCAACCATGGCGATGACCGGTTTTGGCAACGTCCGAATTTGTCTCTGCAAGTCGAGTACGTTAAGACGCAGCACACCGCCATCATCCTTGTAACCGGAATCACCGCGAATCTTCTGGTCACCGCCCGAACAGAAAGCGTCTTTGCCCTTTCCAGTCAATATGACAACACCAATATCGGAATCTTCGCGGGCGTCAGCAAACGCGTCCGACATTTCTTTGACGGTCAGGGGCCGAAACGCATTGCGGACTTCGGGACGGTTGATCGTGATCTTGGCGATCCCATCTGCTTTGTGATATTCAATATCCTTGAAGTTCCCGGCGCTTTGCCAGTTTATGCTGCTCATTAGTATCTCAGTCTCCTTCTGTCGTTACGGCTTGTGAAGCCTCTCGCCAAAGAATCGCAGAATCGTGGTCGTGAACGCTTCCGGATGTTCGAGATGGGTATTGTGACCGGCATCTCCGATCATTTTCCACTCACACAGGCGAATTTGCTCTGACATAATACGATTGATTCGAGTGAACTTGTGATCCAATGCACCGCAAACAAGGAGCGTCGGAACAGAAATCTGTTCAAGTTTGTCCCAAAGAGAAGGCTGCCTTCCCGTACTGAGTCCCTGTAGCGCAGCCGCAAGCCCTTCGACATTATGTATGTGCCGGGAAGCTTTCAGGCGCACGAGTTTGTCTTCATGGCGATTCAGCGACTCAAATAGCGGCGCTTTGTACCAATCATCAAGGAACGTATCTAATCCTTGGACGCGAAGATGATATGCGCGATCATCATCCAATGCAGTTCGAACCCGGCGTTCGTATTCATCTTCAAGACCGGGACCAGTGCTCTCAAGAACCAGCGCTTGAACACGCTGTGGGAAGTGCAACGCTGTGTACAGGGCGACGCGTCCACCCATGGAGTAACCGACTACTGTGGCCTTGTCGATACCGAGTTTGTCAAATAGCGCAATGATTCCTTCGGCGACTGATTGAATTGTGATCATCTCCCTGCGTATCGGAAACCCGCTGCGGCCATGCCCCGGCAGATCGGGCATGATACAGCGATAATTCGACGCCAGTTGATCAACTACGTCTTGCCAGTCATCAGAGAGTCCCATGAATCCGTGTAGGAATAGAATCGGATGTTCGATCTGAGGTCCGCGTTCTTGATAGTACCAATCCATAGATTTGTGACCCGCCATATCTTTAGAATTGTTTTTCAATCTTGTTCCTCACCGCGTCCCAGAGCATTTGGTGCTGTCGGACATTTTCGTCGCGCGAGCAATGTACTTCAATCAGAGTCGACTTCTTCGACTTCAGACTGTGCCGATATACTGTCGCAAAGTCCTTGATGCTGGAAGGGTAGTGATACTTCAGACCAAACATCTCCGCCGCATTTCGGAAATCGCATCCATGCGGTGTCGCAAAGAACTTTTCAAAGTGACGCGAAGCCGAAGCGACCGGAAGCATCGAGAATATTCCACCGCCATCGTTATTGATCACGACCATAATCACAGGATAGCGTGATTCCCGTAAAAGCGCCAACGAGTTGAGGTCGTGCAATGATGCCAGATCGCCAATCAATAAAGTCACTGGTAAGGAGAGGCCATCAGAAAATCCTACCGCAGAGGCAATCGTCCCGTCAATTCCGTTCACGCCGCGATTTGCAGTAACGTGCAGCCGGAAGTCAGACTGTCGCGCAACGACATCGGCCTCGCGAATCGGCATGCTGGTTGCCAAGAAAACGCCGCGCTCTGCGTTATTGAGTCTGAATACTTCGCTGATTACTTGAAGTTCTGATAACTCTTTATTTGAGGCTGGATTCAGCTCTTTGAGACAAAGTTGTGCGATCTCGTCATATTTAACGAAGTCCGAAAGTAGCTCGGAATCGGGTATACCGCCAACGGTTGCTAGCTGCTCGGCGAACAGTACCGGGTCGGCGACAATTTGATGAGTTGCTTTGTGACCTGGGTCGACACGGTCGGGCCGGTCTGTAACAATCACGTAGCTCGCCGTTGCGCTGGTTGCAAACTGCATCAGTGATTTCGAGATTCCGGCTGTGCCGAATTGCAGGACGATGTCTGGAGCCAGGCGCGACCGAATGTCTGTGTGTCGGAGATATGAATCAGAATGACAGATGATGCAACTGCTTTTGATTCCCGTAAATCTTGTTCCTGAGCAGATGTCCGATAACAGCGGCCAATGCAGTTGTTCGGCCAATGTAACGATTGGTGATACGTCGCAGTGCGCCGCAAGCGTGCCTGCGATTATGACGCCGCGTTTTGCTGAACGCAGTTGCTCGATAATAATATCGATTGATGGCTGTGGGGCGACTTGTTCGCTGCTGTGATACGCCGTATGTGGTGATTGACCCATTCGCCATTTGTCGATCGATTTCGTGTACTCAGAGTAATCTTGTTCCGTCCCAAGCGGTGCGAGTGGTTCGCGAAACTGACAGTTGACTTGAACCGGTCCCGGAAATGAATGCAGTGACTTCTGAACTGCTATGCTTCGATAAGGGCCGGATAGAAATTGGCTACCGCAGTACCGGACGTGCAAATCAGCACCGCCGGGCGACCGGTCGCTTTCGCAAATCCCAGTGCGCGAAACGCGCTGCCGCGTTCGTCAAAATGTACAGTCGAATGTACATCGTCGCGTTCCGCTACGGCAATCGCCAATGGTGTCGAACGCGATCCGGGTGATAGGCAGAATTCCGATACGCCATTGCGGATAAGTTCTTCGACAATAAGCCGTCCCCAAAGATGATTCAGATTGCAAGCCTTCACGCATTCAGTCCATTTCCACTCATCAGAATGGAGTGCAGCTTGTCTTCAAGTTCTTGCCATTCTGCTTCCGGGTCCGATTGGCTGACAATCCCAGCGCCAGTGAAGAGACCTATTGATTGATTGCGAATCACGGCAGAACGAATGCCAACCGCCAGCTCGCACTGATCCGCACCAATCACACCTATGGCAGAAGCATACCAGCCGCGAGAAAACGACTCGATCTTGCGCAGCAACTCCCGCGCAGCCTGTTGGGGATTGCCGCAAACAGCAGCGGTCGGGTGAAGCGCTTTCAGTGCGCTGCCGGAGGTAGCATTGTCATTGAGGATAACTCGAAACTCGGATATCAGATGTTGGACACGAGCGAGCTTCATCACGGATGCCGAAGATGAAAATTCAATCTTCTCGCACAGCGGCTGAAGGGACTCCGTGATTCCTTCCACAACGATGCTCTGCTCGATCCGGTCCTTGACGTTGCTGCGGAGACGATTCTCCAGGGCGAGGTCTTCGATTTCCGATTCGCCGCGTCGAATTGTTCCAGCCACGGCTTCGGTACTCAACAACTTGCCGTTGCAATAGAACAACCGCTCCGGCGAAACGCTGACAAAGGCAGCTTCCCGATTTGGCGCGTACATGATGCGATAGCAGTTGGCGGCGCCTCCGGCAAATTGCGAAAGAAGTTGGATCGGTTCGATTCCACCCTTGACCTGAAAATCAGTACGACGTGCCAGGACAACCTTGTCAATCTGCCCGGTCGCAATTGCGTCCATCGAACTCTCAACCGCGTGTTGCCAATCTTCCCGGCACGGACTATCAATTCGCCCGGACAATTCCAGTTCGCAATTTTGGATTGAAGCGGAACCATCGAGTGTATTCAGCAATGTTGTGATTCGTCTCAGATTCGTATTTTGATCGTCGGTTGGATTGCGGAGAATAGTAATCAATGCAGTTGTCTGGCCATTTTCGGTGATGACAGACACCTCAGGAAGGTGAATGCACTGCTTGGGGAAACCCTTCCAGGTATCATCGAGCGGCATGTCGGAATCAAAAGTCTCACCGACGAAGGCGCGCAATGTTCCATCCTGATCAAACTTGCGAAGCATTGATTGGACTTCATCAAGTCGTCCCGCAAATGTCATTTCCCGCCAGTTGTATCCGCCAAGCAGGTCGCCAGTTCCGCCAAACTCAAAAGTTCGGTCGCGATTGCTCCAATAGAATCGTAGCGGCGAGGTGTTTGAATTTAGCCATGCGAGGATATCAAATCGATTAAGGGGAATTCGAATAATCAACGGAAAGAGTGATTGGGATTGATCCTGCAGACCAAAACGCGACTCTTCATTCGCGATCAGTTCGGCTATTTTGTCGTGGTCAAACAGGATGGAGGCGCTATTCATGCAGATCGCGATCCGAATTGTGATTGAAAAGCGACTGGCGAGCGGCAAATATCTGTCTTGCCCGGATAACCAGCGATTCAAATTGATCAAGATCAAGTGCTTGCTTGCCATCCGACAGAGCCTTGCTTGGCTCCGGATGAACTTCGATCATGATACCGTCACTTCCGGCAGCAATCGCGGCCAATGCGAGTGCTTCAACAAGATCAGTTCGACCTGATGCGTGTGACGTATCAGCAATAACCGGGTATGCCGTTTTAGCCTTTGCCAAGACCAACGCGGCAATATCCAGCGTGTGAGCAAACTCAGGCTCAAACGTTCGAATACCGCGTTCGCAGAGCAGAATCTGGTTGTTGCCGCCGCGACTCACATACTCAGCAGCCGATAGCCATTCGGACAGAGTCGCTGACATGCCGCGCTTGAGCAACACCGGTCGATTGACGGAGCCGAGCGCCGTCAACAACGTGTAGTTATACATATTGCGCGAACCGACTTGGAGAATATCGGCATACTCTGTCACAGTGTCGATCTGCGTGCGATCCATGACCTCGGTTATCACAAACATACCATGAGCGTCAGCCTGTTCGCGGAGAATTTTCAGTCCGGCGGTTCCCATACCCTGAAAAGAATCAACCTTGGTCCGTGGTTTGAAAGCACCACCACGGAGAAATTTCACACCAAGTCGGCTAAGTCGCTCGGTAATCGCTTGAACTTGTTCCGACGATTCCACAGCGCACGGTCCGGCGATAATAGTCAACTCGCGCCGATCAAGAATTTGATCATAGCATGGCAGTTCAGCGTGCCGAATCAAGTTGATGGACGAGCCCTGAATGCCGGCAGCTTTGATTTTGGAGTCGACTTCCGGCGTAATTCTGCCCAGCACCCGCACCACTGTTCGGTCGTGCTTGGACAATTCGAAATCGATTCCCGCATCATTCAGAATTTCCAGAAATGCGGCTGACTTATCGTCGGTATGGGCGAAGCTATAGATCAATTTTTGATTCCCGTGTAGAGTGAGACAATCCCAAGAGTCAACGGACGACATTGTACATCAGTAAATCCCGCCTTCTGCATCAATTCAACAAATTGTGCCCCGTGAGGATACGTCTCGATAGTCTTGTTCAGATAGCTATATGCATAGTTGTCGCCCGAGAGCCAGCGGCCAATAACAGGGAGTATGCGGCGGAGATAGAAGAGATGCAGCGATCTCAGTATTCTGTTTTTGGGCAGAGAGAACTCGAGCACTATGAGTTTGCCATTGGTGCGCAGCGTTCGTTTCATCTCACCAAGACAAAGCGAAGTATCGGGCATGTTACGAATACCGAACGCAATCGTCGCCGCATCCATGGAACCGTCGGCGACCGGAATGTTCATTCCATCGCCGCAAGCCAACAAGATTTGATTGGATAGTAGGCCGCGGGATACTTTGGAGTATGCCAGGGCAAGCATCTGCTCGGCTCTGTCGATTCCAATCACCTGTCGCCTCGTCGTTGCCTTAGCTGCGGCCATTGCAATGTCGCCGGTGCCACAGGCCAAATCGAGAACACGCAGGTGCTTCTCATTATCCAGCTCCCTGATGGCAACTCGACGCCAGTAAAGGTCCATTCCGAGCGACAACACACGATTGAGCAGATCATAACGCGTGCTAATCTTGTCGAACATGCGATAGACGTCGACGCGTGACGGCGACTCGATCGGGACCTTTATAGCAATCTCCTTCATCTCATTCCACTCTTCCGGCGGTGTCAGATTGCCGGATAGCTGTCTAATATACGTATCAAATGGTGCCGAAGCAACCGCTTCTCTTTAGGAGCTAAGCGTTTACTTCGCAAGATGTTATGCGGGAAACTGCCTGATTCGGCTTGGATGCGGAGACCTGAAATCAGGTTGTATTATGATGTTGGTGTTGAATGCAGATGCTGGCTATTTGCAACAGCTATCGAATTTTGGTCAGGAATGGGAAGGGTAACTGAGAATGTTGTGCCTTTGCCGACGGAGCTTTCTACAGTGATCTCTCCGCCAAAGGAGTTGATGATATTCTTGCAGATTGAAAGCCCGAGACCAGTACCATGAACTGCGTCCTTACCCCAAACACCCTTGGTCGAGAAGAACGGGTCAAAGATACGGCGCATGTTCTCAGGAGAAATTCCGGCACCAGTATCGCCGATCTTGATTGTGACGGTACTTTCGGTGCGCGATGCTGAGATGGTGATCACGCCGCCGTCTGTAATTGCCTGACTGGCGTTGATGATTAGATTCAAGAACAGCTGCTGTGCTCTATTAGCAGAGACCATCACTTTCGGCAGTTCCTCAAAGTGGGTCACAATTTCGACTCTCTTCTCAGCCAGTTCCTTGCCGGTGAAGCGCAGCGTCGATTGAATCACTTCCCAGAGGTCGATCAACTCAAGATCATTTTGGCGCTGGCGAGAGTAGGTGAGAAGGGACAGCGCGATTTCGTTCGCTTTTTCGCCGATGGCAATAATCTGCTCGAACGCCTCGCGTGCTTCTTCCATACCGTCAGGTTCTTGCAAGCAGTCCATTGCGAAACTTGCGTTTCCTATGATACCGGCAAGATAGTTCTTGAATTCGTGTGCAATGCCGGCTGCAAGCGTACCGATGGAAGTCAACTTGTCCGCTTCCATCATTCGCTCACGGCGATCGTAGTCTTCAGTCAAATTGCGGGCGATAATTGAGTACGATTCAGACCCGCCGACAAAGACGCGGCTTACAGACAATTGCAGCGGGAAATCACCTTGATCCGAATGACTTCCAACAGTCTCAAATGACAATCTCTCGCCTTTGGTTGGAAGCGAGCGCTCACTGAATCCTGGTACAAGTTCTTCGAAGCGCCTTCCGATAACCTCCGATGCCGGTCTGCCGAACACAGATTGAGCGGCGTCATTGAAGATCTGTACATTGCGATCACCATCTATAACGATAATGCCGTCGCCGGCGGAACTCAGAATTGCCTCCAGCCTGGCTTCGTTTTCGACAATGCGCTGTTCGGCAAACTTTCGTCCGGAAATATCTCGAAGAATGGCTACGTACTTAACGGTGTCGCCGAGTTGAAGCGGACTTATAGCAATGTCCATCGGGAAGACATAGTCGCCGGTTCGAAGTCCAAGCACCTCGTGTACACCGCGAAGCAGCGTGCTGGCGCTGTCGGAATCAGATTGCTGCAGGAGGTCAAGGTATCTGCTGCGGTGCGGCTCGGCAACGAGGTTGACAATGTTGGTGGCAATCAGTTCTTGTTCGCTTGTCTCAAAGATCTTTGTTGCGGCCGGATTGGCAGACTCGATGTACCCGTCGTGATCAGTCAGGACAATTCCATCGACCGCTGACGATACGAGTGTATTGAGCTGCATTAGACTGTCGCGCAATGCGCTCTCCATCCGGATTCGTTCACTGACATCGCGCACCGATGCCAGCACTATCACATTACCGGAAATAGAAAGTCTTTTCAGCGTAACTTCCGTGTCAATCTCCCTGCCGTCAGTGCGAAGGTGTCGCCATGTAAATGACTGTTCGTGCCCGGCTTCAGCAGCAGCCAAGTATTCCCGTGCTGCTTCCTCTGATAGGCGTCCATCCGGCTGGAACTCGGGTGAGTAATCAGCAGGAGTCAGCCCGACAATTTCCGACCTTCTGCACCCGAACATTTCAGCGCCGCGTTCATTGCAGTCCACGTAAAAATCTGCTATCAAGTACAACCCTTCGCCGGAGCTTTCAAACAGAGTTCGATAGAGGGCTTCGCTCTCGCGAATTCGTTCTTCATTGCGCCGCCGCTCGGTAACATCTTCCGCGATTCCGAAGAATTCTGAAGGTTCGCCCTGGTCGCCGGGAATCTCAACGACTGACAGTCGTGCCCAGATAGTTTCGCCATTCTTACGAATGTACCTCTTCTCAAAGTGTACACCCGAACTCGAAACTTCATGCGCATCAGCGACCAGACTTGCACCCATCTCAACATCGCCCGGATGCGTTATTGACGCCCAAGTCATGCCGCGTAATTCATCTGCGCTATATTGAAGCATTCTTTGGAACGCGGGATTGGTCTCGCGTATCGTGCCGGTGTGGTCGGTGCCGGCAATTCCAAATCCGGCTGAATCGAACAATCTGCGGAAGCGTTCCTCGCTAATTCGCAATTCTTCCGCAATCTGCCTTTGTTCGGTGATATCAACCAGCATTCCGTTCCAGATAGCAACTCCGTTTTCGCGGCTCTGCAGTAATGCTGAGCCTCTGATCCAGCGCTCTTCGTCTCTGACAATGCAGCGGAACTCATGGTACCAGTAATTGTCTGGAACCCGATAGTCCACCAATAATTGGTAAATGCCGCCAACATCATCGGGGTGAATGGCACTGAAAATTATTGCCGGATCAGCAGTTATCGTCTCGGGAGCCTGACCAAACACGTTGATCGCACTATCACTGATAAATGTGAAGTTCAGTGATCTGTCAGCACCGATGCAGCACTGGTAAATAACGCCGGGCAACCCCGCTGTCAATTGGCGAAGTTGATTGGCACTTTGTCGAAGTGCCTCTTCCATCTTCTTGCGTTCAGTGATATCAATGCCCACGGCCACTAATCCCGCACACGAGCCATCGAGTTTTCGGACCGGTGCCTTATGCAAAAGAATGTTAACTATCTCGCCGTTTGCAGTCGGGATAGCACCCTCCTCAACGATTTCGATTTGGTGCTCCATAAGGTCGCGATCACGCGCACTGATCCGGTCGCATTCAGAGTTGGGGAAGACTTCGTAAACCGATTTTCCAATGAGCTCTACTTCCTTGATTTCGAAATAGCGTTCAAACGCGGAATTACATCCCTGATATCGCAGATCCCGGTCCTTGTAGTACACTGGCAGAGGAATGGCGTTGAGCATTTCGTGTAACCGATTGTTGACCTCATCCAGTTCCAGTTCAACGCGTTTGCGGTCAGTAAGGTCGCGAATAATGCATGAAAGGTGCTCGAGTTCACCTTCGGCGTTGCGATGGGCCGTGAATACCAACGATGCGGGAATCTCCTTACCTTGATAGTTAAGTAATGTAGCTTCACCCTGCCAGATACCGTCGCGGATTACGGTTGGAAACGCAACGTTGCGGATGAGTTCAACAGACTCCGGTGTATAGTGCTTGCCAATATCCAACTTCGTTATCGGATGGGATGCGGTGTCGCCAACAAACTCGCTACAGGCGCGGTTCATATAAAGGTAATCATAGTTCGGATTGATGATTGCAACGATGTCCGTGGTCTGGTCAAATAGATTCTTGAAACGCTTCGATTCGTTAAGCGCCCTTTTCCAACTGCTGACATCCATGCCAAAGATGGCAACTCTGACTACTCTACCCCTGCCGTCCAAAATCGGGCGGAAGTAAACATGCGTATAATTGCCTTCAAACGATTGCACGAAGTCGCACTTTTGTCCGGTTTCCACAGTCTTGCGGAAATGCATCCAACTTTCATGGACCAACTCTTTAGGCACAATCTCGTAGCCTAGTTTGCCAAGTAACTCTTCTCGTCGAAGCCCGACACTTTTTGCTAATGCATTGTTGACTGCCAGCACGCGCCCATCGCTATCGAGCAACAATGCAACGCCCGGGCTGGCGTCTATCATGGCGCGCAGGGTTTCCTCGCTCTCGGCGAGATTGTCAACGGCCTTCTTGCGTGCCGTGATATCGAAAATTGCGCCATCAAGCCAAGTCGGTTTGCCTTTCGAATCGACAGCCACTCGGCCGCGTTCTGACAACCAGACGATTTCACCACTTGCATTGATAATGCGATACTCGAGGCTGTAAGGCGTTCCGTTCTTGAGAGCGGAATCCACCACAGAAGTCATTTTGTCAACGTCAGCCGGGTGTATGATACTTCCAAATCGACGAACGTTGTTGTTAACAAAATCCGAAGCCGGATAGCCGGTAATGCGTTCGACATTGTCGCTAATGTATTCGACCGGCCAGTCTTCAGCAATTCGTGAACGGAATATCACGCCGGGGATGTTGTCAACAACCGCGCGATAACGGTTTTCGCTTTCTGTCAGCATGGCGAATTGACGAGTGCGGTCGCGTTCTGCGTTCGAAAGATTTCTTGCCAAGACCAGTCCGAAGATCGCTAGAAATGCGACAACGACCAGCGAAACAGCGTTGATTGCTCCCTCTGTCGCTTGCCACTCTTCAAGTTGTTGATTGAATCGATCTGTATTGCGGCCGACGATGGCCATTCGTTCACTGCGAATTGCGTTGATAGCGGCAATGCAAGCGTGGAAGTTGCGTTCCCACCTGCCTTCGATGCCGATGAACAGTGAATCGGATTTTCTCCCATTGGAAAGGCTAGCCAGCGAGGGCAGCCCGTCCAGCGTGTCGATAGATTCGGACAGTCCAGCAAGCGAAGCGTATATTGGGCCGCACTCACTCGACGCAGTTGATGGCACTGGGAAGGACTGAAGTGCCTTGATCGATCTGCGAATGCGTTCAATATGCTTGCGGTATTCCAGCTCGGTCTGAACTGACTCGGCAATTAATTGGCCTGTGGTGTGTTGGAATCCGATTAAGTCAAGGGATGATCTAATGGAGTCTTCAGTTGAACGCCATGCGAGCCAACGATCGTTGAATTCGAAATTTGCTTTAGCGCCTTTTTCCATTCGTTCATCACCGAGATAGGTGATGGTCTTCACGACGGCTGAAAACACTATGACAATATAGAACAAGTAGAGCCAACGCTGACTGCTTCCAGTTCTGCGTTGCGATTGCGCTGCTGTTGATTCTATATTTGTCTCAGTACGCGCCAGATTCACTGCCTACAATGCCTTTCGCCAGATTGGCAAGCAGCCTCTCTTCGAACAAATGCCCGACGCGGCAGTCTTGCCTTTACCCCTTAGCTCATTCAACTCAACCAGCATGAGCTGATTCTCGCTCGACTGGTCTACTATTGTCTATCGGATAATCTCAGAAAACAATGAGGCGAACGAGGTTAAGTCGTAACGAAGAGTTTCAACTGTTTCACTGTGAATCAGTTAGCTGTGGTTCTGAGTCGAGTAATCGGGCGAACAACCGGGTATTATTGGGTATCGGGCGATGGGCGAGAACTCCGTCGTGCCACCGTTTGATAAACTCGGCATTATCGGAGATGTCTTCGAAATGTGAACTCGAGTATGCTTCTGCAGATCCAGTATAGGCCATTGGGACCAGAACATACGCGAGCCGCACCTTTTGATTATGCATAAAATTGAGCGCATGCTCAATCAACAAGATCTGTAGCTCATGGCGGTTGTAGTCGGGATAGAGATAGGGGCCGACAATTTCACACTCGCCGTATTCAATCGAGATACGCACGTAGCCGAAGGGCATGTGGTCTTCGAATCCAAGAAAGTAATGAGTCGAACTCTCAGTGGCATGTTCGCGAAGTTCACTGTAACTGTCTGTGGTGAGCAGAAGTGTGTCTTCACTAAGCTCGCGCTCTGCATTCTCGCGAATGTCAACGAGCAAGGTCAACGCGTGTTGACCGGCACGAACTATGCGTAGATTAGACATGGGCAAAGAGCAGCTTTATTACTCTGCTGGATGAGATAGGAATCACAACAATTGTCACTGGAGCATGGTTAAGGCGGTGTTTCACTTGAATTCGTATCCTGATGAAGTGCCCGTTTTGGCACGACAGGGACAATCAAGTCCAATCTAACTTGAAATCGTCTGATCCCGCTCCGGGCCGGTGGAGAGAATACTAATCTTGGCTCCGGTAAACTCTTCTATCTTCTTGAGATAAGCCTGTGCGTTGACATCTAACTCCGCGAATGACTTGGCGTTGCCGATTGGCTTTTTCCAGCCGGGCATTGTCTCGTATACCGGCTCAACATGCTTGAAGTGGAAGTTAGATTGAGGCGGCGTATCGCAGATCTTTCCAAAGAAGTTGTAGCCGACACAAACCTTGATTTCATCAAGTCCATCGAGAACGTCCATCTTCATAAGCGCGATATCGTCAACACCGTTGATCCGTACTGCATACTTGAGAAGCACAAGGTCAATCCAGCCGCAGCGACGCGGTCTTCCCGTAGTTGAACCGTATTCATTACCTTGTTCGCGCAGGCGGTTGCCGGTGTCATCCAGCAATTCCGTGGGGAACGGCCCGCTGCCGACACGTGTCTGGTATGCCTTGACGATACCGGTGATACGTCCGAGATGCTTGCAGCCGATTCCGAGTCCGGTCAATACACCGCCGATTGTCGTATTAGATGAAGTGATAAACGGATACGTGCCGAAATCGACATCGAGCAATGTGCCCTGCGCTCCTTCAAACAGAATCTTCTTACCTTTGTGAATCGAGTCATCGAGGAACTCGGCGACATCGCAGATAAGCGCTCTGGCTTCTTCACGCTTGGCTACGAAGGTCTCGAAAGTCAGTTCGATGTTTGGTCTTTGATCCGCCGGGAGTTTATCGAAGATGTGTTGCTTGAGATCGAAGTTTTCCTTGATCTTGCAGCGCAAGACGTGGTCGTCGAAAATGTCTGCGAACTGGATGCCGCAGCGTCCAATCTTGTCGAGGTAGGCAGGGCCGATGCCGCGCTTGGTCGTTCCCAGCAGTGCATCGCCGCGGGCTTCTTCCATCACAGCATCAATGATTTTGTGATACGGCATGACAAGATGTGCGCGCCCGGAAACCATGATCCGCCCCGCGACCTTGATGCCGCGATCTTCCAACTCCCGCATCTCTTTGAAAAGCTGAAACAGATCGAGCACTACACCGTTGCCGATGATGCAGATTTTGCCCGGATGCAGAATTCCCGAAGGGATAAGATGGAGTATGAACTTGTTGTCGCCAACTTTAACCGTATGTCCAGCATTGGCGCCGCCCTGACAACGGGCAACTATGTCATAGTCTTTAGACAACAGGTCAACAATCTTGCCTTTACCTTCGTCGCCCCATTGCAATCCGAGTACAACTCGATTCGTCATCTATTCTCTCCCATAGTCAACTTTCAAATTACTGATGCCACCCATTCAAGCACTCGCTGTTTGCCGTCGCCGACTTCAATCGAAAACGCGATCACCTGCTCTCGCGGGACGCTCAGGTCCTTCGCAAGATTGATGATCGCCTGCGCTCGCTTGCTGCTCGGCACCTTGTCGGCTTTGGTCAGAACATACAGATGATTCTTCACAAGCGGTTGAGTCCATTCGTGCAGCATGATATCGAGATCGGTTGCGGGATGGCGAATATCGATGAGATGTGCCAATCCCTTCAGTGCCTGGTTCTTCTCGAAATAATGCTCGAGCATCCTTTGCCACTTCTCGCGTTCGATCTTACCGGCGCGGGCATAGCCGTAGCCGGGCAGATCGACAAAATAGCAGCGCCGATCGCTGAGATAGTAATTGATTGATTGAGTCTTGCCGGGTGTTTGTGAGACCTTGGCGAGATTGCGCCGATTGAATAGCTTATTCAACAGCGATGACTTGCCAACATTGGAGCGGCCCGCAAACGCAACCTGCGATGGGCCTTCCAGAATTAATTGATCCGGCAGATAGGCAGTCCTATCCAGCGTTACCTGTGTCAGGAATTCACTCTCTTACTCTTAAGTTTCTACCGGTGAGAAAAGGTATGGAAATTACTTCGGGAAGGCAAGCGCTAAAACTTCGGAGGCGTTTTTTACATAGTGAATTTTCAACTTCGAAGTCAGGTCTTTCGGCAGTTCTTCGATGTCCGGTTGATTTGCAGCCGGAACGATCACATTCTTGATCCCTGCCCGCAGTGCCGAGATAAGTTTGGCGTTCAGTCCGCCAACCGCAAGTACCTCGCCTGAAAGCGTGATTTCGCCGGTGTAGGCGACACCCTTGGCCGGGAGTTTGACCAGAAATGCCGAACACAGTGCCACCAATATGGTTATGCCCGCAGATGGACCGTCTTTTGGGACAGCGCCTTCAGGGAGATGAAGGTGAACATCTGATGTCTTGAAAGACTCCTTCGGGATATGCAGCTTGTCAGCCTTGGACTTCAGGTAGGTAAATGCCGCGCGAGCCGACTCTTGCATCACATCGCCCAGTTTTCCGGTGAGTGTAACGCGACCGGTGCCGTCTGTTAATACGACTTCGACTGGCAGGATCTCTCCGCCAGCGCGAGTCCAAGCCAAACCAATCGCCTTGCCGGGTATCATTCGGCCCAATTCGGTTTCGTGATACTTGCGGACGCCGAGATATTTCTTGAGATCGGCTTTGGTAACCGTGAAGCTCTTCTTCTTGTCGCCCTTGGCAATTCGTTCGGCAATCTGGCGCATCACTGAGCCGATCTGCCGTTCGAGTTCGCGTACTCCCGATTCGCGAGTGTAGTCGCGAACAATGGCGAATGTTACCGGTCGAGCAATCGAGACTTTGTACTTCTCGAGGCCATTCTCTTTCTGCTGTTTTGGAATCAAGAACTTCTCGGCAATCTGGACCTTTTCAAGTTCTAGATAACCAGGGAGATCAATCATTTCCATTCGATCGAGCAACGGCCTGGGAATACCTGCCGTGGTGTTGGCGGTCGTAACGAAAAGAATCTGAGACAGATCAAACTCGCATTCGAGATAATGATCCTGAAATGTCGAATTTTGTTCCGGGTCCAGGACCTCGAGCAGCGCCGAAGCCGGATCACCGTGGAAGTCGGAGCCTATCTTATCGATTTCGTCTAGCAACAACACGGGATTGTTGCTCTTGACCTTCTTTAGCATCTGAACGATTCGGCCTGGCATGGCGCCGATGTAGGTACGACGATGTCCGCGGATTTCCGCTTCATCGCGCATTCCACCCAGCGACATACGTGCAAACTTGCGATCGAGGGCATGCGCAATCGACTTGCCCAGCGAGGTCTTGCCAACGCCCGGAGGACCGACAAGGCATAGAATCGGACCTTTCACGTTCTTGGATAGTTGCAGTACGGCGAGATGCTGGAGTATGCGCTTCTTGGCTTTTTCAAGTCCAAAGTGTTCGCCATCAAGTATTGTCTCGACGGCGCCGAAGTCTGATCTGTCAACGGTTCTCTCGTTCCACGGCATCGCCAGAATCCACTCCAAGTAGTTCCGGATAACGTTGGCTTCTGCCGAAGATGCGTGCATTCTGCTCAGACGGTTGACTTCTTCAAGAGCCTTTTTCTGTACTTCAGCCGGCAATCCCAATTTCTTGATCTTCTCTTCGTAATCGGTAACGTCCGCCGAATCATCGAACTGGCCGAGTTCTTCCTTGATGACCTTGAGCTGATGCTGAAGATAAAATTCACGCTGTGTCTTGTTCAGCGATTCCCGCACGCCGGTATCGATTTCCTGCTCCAGCTTGAGGATTTCAATTTCTGAGGAGAGATTCTTTGCCAGAAGCTCAAGCCGCTTGGTGACCGAGACGATTTCCAGCATCTTCTGTCGCACGTCGATTGGGAGTAAAAGATGCGCGGCGATAACATCGGCGAGTTTTCCGGGGTCACCAACTTCCGTGGTGTACGACAGAATCTCGTCCGGCAGCCGGCGATTTAGATTCACATATTCAGTAAATGATGTCGTGACGGTTCGCGCCAATGCCTCAATGCGAAGATCGTCTTTCTCAAGTATGTCGTTGACGACCTTGACATAGGCGCCGATATAGCCGTCGCTGGATGTCAGCCGCTTCACGCTGGCGCGGCCAATGCCTTCCATCAGGACTTTCATCGTACCGTTGGAGAGCTTCATCACTTGAAGCACGCGCGAAATCGTACCGAATGTATAGAGATCGGATGCTGACGGAATCTCCGTTTCCTTGTCGCGTTGCGCCAGAAGCAGAATCTGCTTGTCGCGTACCATCGCCTCTTGCAGGGCATCAACGGAGAATTGTCGTCCGACAATCATCGGATACACCATGTACGGAAACACAATGGTATCCCGCACCGGCAGCACCGGAAGGAACTCCTTGATTGTCAGTTTCTCCGAACCGTATTGATAAATCATGGGTTTGGTCAGGCGCTTTGCTTGCCTGACTTGGACGACCGCTCGATAATCGGCGGCGCTCCGGCAGAGATCGTTTCGTCAGTGATTACGATCTTGGATACATTGCGATAGGAAGGAGCTTCGTACATGATGTCGAGCATCTTCTCTTCAAAAATCGAACGCAGTGCACGTGCTCCGGTCTTCCGCTTGCGGGCAATCTTGACGACTTCCTTAAGAGCTTCCGGTGTGAACTCAAGCTCGATACTCTCAAGCTGAAACATCTTTGTGTATTGCTTGGTCAGGCAGTTCTTTGGCTCGGTCAGAATCTGCAGCATTGCTTCATCTGATAGCTCATCCAACACGGTAGCCACCGGCAAACGTCCGATCAACTCGGGAATCAAACCGTACTCCAGCAAGTCTTCTGTCTCAACCATGTGCAGCAGGGCGCTGGAATCATCGGTGCTGACATCACGGCGGTCGACCTTGAATCCAACTTGCTGTTTACCGACACGACGGGCGATGATCTTCTCAAGACCATCAAATGCGCCGCCGCAGATTAAGAGAATATTTTTGGTGTCAATATGCACAAATGGCTGTTCTGGGTGCTTGCGCCCGCCTTTCGGGGGGATATTCGAGACGGTGCCTTCAAGCATTTTCAGCAGACCCTGCTGAACGCCTTCACCGGAAACGTCGCGAGTGATTGAAGGATTCGCCGACTTGCGCGCGATCTTGTCGATTTCGTCAACAAAGATAATACCGACTTCGGTGCGCGATTTGTCGTAGTCAGCCGACTGATACAGCCGAACCAGGATGTTCTCGACATCCTCGCCAACATAACCTGCCTCGGTAAGTACCGTGGCATCGGCGATGCTGAATGGCACAGAAAGCATGCGTGCCAATGTCTGCGCCAGAAGTGTTTTTCCCGTTCCGGTCGGACCGAGCATGAGAATATTGGATTTCTCCATCTCAGTCTCGCCGATCTCGGTCTGGTTGAATATGCGCTGATAGTGATTATACACTGCGACCGATAGAGTCTTCTTGGCGCGATCCTGACCAATCACATACTGGTCGAGAAAGGCGCGAATTTCTTTCGGTTTGTAGATCTTTACCGGACGTTGGACCGACTTGCCGCGCGGCGTATCGTCGATCATTTCATGCGTCATCTCGACGCATTGATCGCAAATGAATGCGTTGTATCCGGAGAATAACTTCCGGACACTGTACGCATCTTTACCGCAGAATGAGCAACGCTCGACGCGCTTGGCGCCATTAGTCATAGCCTGATCCTATTAGGCTGCTGCGAAGCTAAGCCTTCTTAACGTAGAGTTCGTCGATAATACCGTAATTCTTCGCTTCTTCGGAAGACATGAAGTAGTTGCGGTCGGTATCGGATAAAATCTTCTCCAGCGGTTGGCCGGTGTGCTTGGAAAGCAATTCTGAAAGCCGCTGCTTGTGCTGTACTGCTTCCTTGACCTGAATCTCCAAATCGGTCACCTGACCCTGGGCGCCACCGAGCGGCTGATGAATCATGATTCGCGAGTGGGGAAGCGCAGCGCGTTTGCCCGTTTCGCCGGCGGCCAACAGGAATGCTCCCATTGAAGCGGCCAAGCCCATGCACAGCGTCGATACCTTCGGCTTGATGAATTGCATGGTGTCATAAATCGCCAAACCGGATGTGACAACACCGCCGGGCGAGTTGATATAAAGGAAGATGTCTTTGTTCGCGTCTTCAGCTTCAAGGAACAACATCTGTGCAATCACGAGATTTGCAACGTTGTCATCAATCGGCGTACCGAGAAAGATGATGCGGTCCTTGAGCAGGCGGGAGTAAATGTCGTAGGCGCGTTCACCGCGTCCAGTTTGCTCGACAACAATCGGAATCAGTTGGTTTCTCAAAGTAAATTCCTCCTTGAAGTCACTATCACGGCTGGATGATCGAGTCGACAACCGTCTCAACAGTCGAGCCGGCGATAATGAAGTCAATAACCTTGTTTTCCAGTATCGTTTCCTTAAGGTCGGCAATTCGACGATTTTCCGTAATCGTTTTGCGCGCCTCCTCCAGCGTCATCTTATAATTATCGGCAAAACGCTGCAGCCAGGTATCGATATCCGATTGTTCTACGCGGATATTCTCTTTTCAGCAATATCATGGAACAACAAATCCCAACGAATTTGGCGAATTCCAACAGCGCGATATTGTTCGCGAACTTCCGCTTCATCAATCGTTTCCTTGGAATTCTTACGCATATCCTCAATCAATCGTTCAAGATACCGCTCCACCATGGCTTCCGGCAGTTCGAAACGATTCTTGTCGATAACTTCCTTAATGGTCTCTTCGCGAAGCGAATCGTGCGATTCCTTGGATTTACGCGCCTGTATATCCGATTTCAACTTCGTCTTGAATTCGTCGACGGTTGTGATTGATTCGTCAAACTGCTTGAAGAACTCGGTGTTCAACTCGACGAGTTGGAGATGCTTGACGGCTTTCAGTGAAATCTTGAACCGAATCGTACTGCCCGAGAATCTCTTGTCGAAATGCTCTTCCGGATAGACGATTTCAATCTCGGTCTCGGCGCCGGCATCAAGTCCGCTGATCTGCTTGGCAAATTGGCTGGCGACGTCGCCCTCGACCAATTCCAACTGCACGTTCTCGAATTTCTTGGTGCCCAGGTTTCCAGCGCTGTCGCTGAGAACTTCAAGGTCGGCAAGAACGAAGTCACCCTTCTGTGCGGGACGTTCCACTGATTCCAGCGAAGAGTTTTTGCGCTGGACATATTCTAACAGGTCGTTGACTTCGGAATCTTTAACAGTGTCGTCCGGCTTCTTCAAGGTGAAACCGGTATACTTCTCTAATGTGATTTCGGGACGAATCTCAAATTCGGCTGTGTAAGTGAGCGCCTTGCCTTCTTCAAAATCAACATCAAGAATCTTCGGATAGTCGACCGGAGTCACGCCGGCTTGAGAAATAGCTTCCCGGTAAGACTCATCCATCAAGTCTTCGAGAACGTCACGCGCTGCTGCCGCTCCATAGCGGGCTCGAATTGTAGCAATCGGAGCTTTTCCCTTACGAAATCCCGGAAGTTCGACATCGTGTTTAAGTTTGCGGTAGACAGCGTCAAACTTCTCCTGAACGACATCCTGAGTTACCGTAATTTTGAGGGTGCGTTTGCATTTTTCCCCCTGAGCAAGTTCGAAATTTACGGGCAAGACGAATCCTTTCTTGCGATAAGTATGGTGCGAACGGGGGGACTCGAACCCCCACGGTTATTCACCACTAGATCCTTAGTCTAGCGCGTATACCAATTCCGCCACGTTCGCACGTAGTCTTTCCTGAAGAGCCACTCTATCGATACGGAGCAGTCTGGAATTGGACGACCAGTCCGTTCTTAGAAGCCAATTTGCGAAAGGGGGGACTCGAACCCCCACGGCCGAAACCACCAGATCCTAAGTCTGGCGCGTCTACCAGTTCCGCCACTCTCGCTCATGCGACAAGTCGGAAGCAACCAGTAAACACCGCTCTATATCCGACTCGACGAGCGCTCTAATGTATACGTCCACTCCATGAGTGTCAAGCGAATAGTAGACGTCGAAACTGATGAACATCGCAGTTCAACGCCTTACCGTACCATTTGTTAGCTGTCGACATCCGCAGCCAAAAAATCCTTGAAATTCGCGGCAGGATTCGTATAATAGTCTCTCTCCCAAGCGGGAGAAATTGGAAACTGCCGACTATGGCGCTATCGTCTAGTGGTTAGGACGGGTGGTTCTCAGCCATCAAACCGGGGTTCGACTCCCCGTAGCGCTACCATATAATGCTCAATGGCTCTGTATTCTTACAGAGCCATTTCTGCTTTTAATCACTGGAAATCTCTACTTTGTGAAGCTACCACAAATAAGAAGCCGCACCTGACCGAAGTCAGGTGCGGCTTACTTTATGATTCATCTGATATGAAAACTCACATCAGAATGTACTCACAAATTACGGGCAGAACGGAGCCGGACCACCGCCGAAGATGTGGGCGATCAAGTACACGGCGTCAGAAATGCTGATACCGCCGCTACCGTTGGCGTCGCCAAGACACGGCTGAGCCGGGGCTGGGCCACCACCAAAGATGTGGGCGATAATGAACACGGCGTCAGAGATGCTGAAGCCGCCGCTATTGTTGGCGTCACCGCAGAGACAGTTTGCGCAAGTGATGAGATTGTTGTCGCAAAGGAAGTCGTAACCGCCATCCACTACGGTATTAAGAGCAGTTGTATTGCTCGCAACACCAGCCTGAACACCAGCAACAATCACTGCGAACTTAAGCGAATCGCTGGTGGCGCCATTGATGACTTGGTCGCGTGCGAGAACGAGAGTCATGCTCAAGTCTTCCACAGCACCTGACGGCCACTGGTGGGCAGCCGCGGCAGTGAATGAACCAACGGTCAGAGCTTCCATCTTGTTCCACAGTGAGTCATTCTCCCAACCTACTTCAGGATAGATGTAGATCGGGTTGGAGACTACGAAACCGCCGACGACCGGGTTGCCGTCGTCACGAACGCCACCGAGGGCGCCATAGCGGATTTCGTTGTTAAGCGGAGATTCGAAGTCTGAACCAGCCTGGAAGACCATCGAACGGGTAGCGTCGCCGCCGCCACGGTTGTCGGAACCTGTGTCTGCCGGGATATCCCAGTCAGCATAGTAACCGACGGTAAGATTGTTGATCGTACCGGCCGGACCATTCGGGCCCTTCTTCAAGGTGAAGACGAGAGCGTAGAAATTGCAAGTGCCCGGATTCTTCGGGGCATAGTAATCGGATCTGAACTGAATGGTTGAGTCGCGGTTGTAACCTTGACCTGACGCGTATCTGTAGTTAGCAAACGTCGTCGAATCATAGGTCGTGGTCGGGCTCGCGGCATACAGGAATCCGTACGGGTTGCTGACGGTCGGAAGACCAGCAGAACCGGCACCACCAAATGTCGAGTAGGTCAAGTTGGTGGCACTGTTACCAAGAATAAGGAAACCGTCATACAGGTAGTCGGTAGCATCAGAGAAATAGCTGAATCTGCTGCCGTCAACGTTGTCGGCGATTTCAGAAGCCTGGTTGACATTCATTCTATTGCAGGAGGTGCGAATCGCTTGATCCACCGGCAAGTAGAAGTTCGTGAAGTTATACAGATCGACCGGAACATTGATAACCTTTGTGCCGGAATCGTACGTGAAGGTCACGGTTGCCTGGTAGAGACCCTGAGCTCCCGGACCAGTTGCACGAAGACCAATGTTTTCAGTGTTCGGCGAACCGACTGGGACTGTTCCAGCCGGAACCGGACCCTGCGTACCGCCGAATGCCAACCAACCAGAGCCACTGATGTAGCTGATCGCTGACGTGTGCGGCGACGGAATGTTGCCAAGGTTGGTCAAGAGAACAGCAGTGTCCTTGATGCCAGCCGGAGCCGTGTGGAACGGATAGCGAACTTCGGACGGGGCTGCTGAGAGTGACTGGAAGGTCACCATGTTGGAGCAACCAAGCGACATCGCCTTGATCGGGTTGTCGGTGGCAGCACCTTGAGTCTGAACGTTGATACCGGCATCGCGGTCCTCAAGGTAGAGGATGCGAAGCGAATCGGTAACATGCTCAATCGAACCAAGGTTGATTTCCGAACGGCAAGCGCCAGCGGCGCAATTGTAGGACGGTCCAGCCGCTCTGGTGTTGGTAAGGTTGGAGTCAGGACCCCAAGTCAAACCGGCGGTCGAAGATGCCTTGGCGAACAGGTCATAGTTAGCATATCCGCCCGTCGAGCAGTCGCGATAGACTTCAACGTTGTTCGCGTCAGTCACGTTAAGCTGCTTCGAGAAGATTGCATAGAGTTTGCCCTGGCATTCAGAAAGCGTGACCTTTGTAACGGTGCCGCTCTGTGCGAGACAGGAAGCAGTAGCATCGGAACCTTCGGTAACGATCGATGAAATATTGGAGCACTTGTCCCAGTGACGAATTCTGCCCGGGAAGTAGTAAACCGAATTGCCGAGCGTGTCTGATGCCCAGCGGCTCTGGAACAGAACATGCAAGCAACCGTCGGCGGCATAAAGACCGGAGGTCTCATAGCCGCGCTCAAATCCAAGGTTGAACATCGGATCCGGAGTGTTGGCAAAGTTGTAAATCGTGGTAATCGGACCCCAGGTTACGCCCAGGTTCGTTGACTCGCGATATACGACGTTGTCGTTGATACCGGAAGTATCCGGAGCGGAAACCCAGTGACGCGGTCTGGTGTAGACGATAGCGACGCGCTGGTCAGCCTGATCCGGATGAGCAATCACGGTAGCCGTGATGCCTGATACTGAGTCAATGAATGCACCAGTTGCAGCGGCAACCGGCTGGTGGCTGTTAGCCTGTGAGCGATTGTAGATGAGAGACTGATAACCAGTCAAGTCTGACGCAGCGACAATCGGCGACTCGTGAGAGACGACATGGGCGAACCAATCGCCATCAGCTTCACGGTCGACAGCGATACGCGGCCAGATGTAGTTACTGGTTTCCGAGCTAGCTGTGAAGATAGCCGATGAATCCGGATAGACGGTTGATGATGCATAGGCGGCAGCAGCGCAGCTAAAGTCGATACCGGCAAGGGTACCGCCGCTAGCAACTACGTGCCAAACACCAAAACCACGTCCGTCGCCGGCAACACCGAGATCCGGGGAAACCGCCACCTGGAGTGGAACCGGTACCGGTCGCAATAGCGCCACCCGGGATGTAAGAAGCCGCAGCGATGAAACGCGTTGCAGCCGGCTGAAGGTCAGCCCATACAGCGTGAACGTTTCCGGAACAACCAATGGCAATCTGGCGCATCTGGCTCTGGTTGCCGGGAAGATCGTAACGGGTGGTAACGCCAAGGTCAACAATACCATTGGCGGCTTGGAATCCAAGCGAACTGGTAACAGAAGAATTCGGTCTGCCTTCGCCGACACCACCGTAAGCATACGGATCGTCAGCACCGCCAACCGGCGCCGGTTTTGCGGCTTGTGCAGTAGCGACTTCATTGACAGCCGTGTTTGAGCCTACTTTGGCCTTGGCTGCGAATGTCGGGACGCTAAGCAGCGACAGAGCGAAAATTGTTAGCATTAAAAGAGTCGAGATTCTTCTCGTCATCTTTGTGCTCCTTTCAGAGTGAAAGATCGTTGCAACTTTAAGTAAAAACCGTGTCGTTTACTGAGAATGGACAATTCTGCCTGCCGGGCTACCACCTCCTCAATCCAATTTCGTCCTCAAGTAGGAGAAACAAGTTTCAGGACTCAAATTCATTTCCTATTTGTGCGTCTATGCAGCAAAGGCTTATTGGCACTGACGCGCTCCAACTAACACAAATGTGTAGGTGGAGCCGCATGAACTGTCAACGAACTACATCTTGTGAGGCTTTGATGCGGTTCTTGAACCAGACAGGGAGTCAGTGTCGAATGATACGTATTCCCAGTTACCAATATATAGATTTGGACCGTGATTTGGCAATAGGAATCTTGATGTTTTCTCACCATTTCGTCGGGCTAACTTGGTCTATGTTAAGGCGTTTGCATACGCACGACGACGTGACACCGAGCGCTTCAACACTTTGACTGTGAAGATAGGACGGACAATGGCGATATTTCGTCAAGTGATTCGACCTCAATTTTCATTACATGTTCCATAATCAGGACTTAATCCAACCTCATAATGTACCATATCGAAAAATAGCACAAGACAGTGGAACGCCAGCAAACTATTGACAGTCAAGCGATTGAGATTTTTAGAATTTTTGACGACGAATCAATATTGAGAAAAAATTCACAATATTGCGCTTTTTTCTCGTGACAATGTCGATGGAATTGAATAGGTTTGTGTCGAAAGTTCCCGGGAGGGACCGACTTGTGATGAGGACTGAGAGACTGTACCGTTCGGGTCCAAATTTGCCCTGATCCGCGGCTCTTAGATGTCAAATCCGAGAACGAAGCCCAAGGACAATAAAGTATGAGTGCTTCCGAATCTTTAGAAAAGTCAAAGTTTGTACTGCGAGTCGATCAACTTCAAAGCTTGATTGATTCACTTCGTACGCGCGGTTACCGAACTGTCGGGCCGGTTATCCGCGACTGCTCCGTCATTTATGACGAAATCGAGCATGCCGAACAATTGCCGCTTGGCGTTGCTGATGAGCAGGAAGCCGGATTCTATCGCGTAAAGAAGCGCAAAGAGGCCGGCTACTTCACGTACGTAGTAGGTGCACAAAGTTGGAAAAAGTACCTAATTCCTCCACGCTACACTCTTTGGAAGGCGGCGCAGGAAAACGGTGAAATGAAATTGCTCGCCGATGAACCGACGGAAATACCGCGCTATGCATTCTTCGGTGTTCGCCCCTGTGAAATTGCGGCAATCGCAATTCAGGATCGCGTCTATCAAGACGGGCCTTACGTCGAGAATCTCTACAAAGAGCGACGCAGCGCGATTGCGGTGATAGCCGTGAATTGTGCTCATCCCGGCGGCACTTGTTTCTGTGTTTCGATGAACACTGGTCCGGAAGTAAATTCCGGATTTGATTTGGCGCTAACTGAGCTTCAAGATTCCGCGCGACACATCTTTGTCGCAACTACCGGTTCTCCACTTGGTGTTGATATTGTCAAATCCCTCAAGCTTGATGCGGCAACTCCGGCGGACGTAGCTGATGAAGCTTCCGTGATTAAGCGCGCATCCGCCAAGATGGGACGCAAGATCGACACTAGTCACATCAAGGAATTGCTTCAGCGCAATGACGAACATCCGCGTTGGACCGATGTCGGCAATCGCTGCATGAACTGCTCCAATTGCACCATGGTTTGCCCGACTTGTTTCTGCATGACCGTCGAGGATACTACTGACATCACCGGCAAGACTGCCGAACGCACGCGTCGATGGGATTCTTGCTTTACAATCGAGTTCTCGCACATCCATGGCGGCGCAGTCCGCACATCCGCGTCGGCACGCTATCGCCATTGGATGACTCATAAATTGGCTTCGTGGCAGGACCAGTTCGGTGTTTCCGGCTGTGTCGGCTGCGGCCGTTGTATTACCTGGTGCCCGGTCGGGATTGACATTACCGAAGAAGCTGCGGCAATTCGGGCGTCATCTCGAGGAGAATGAAACAACTCTCTGTTTGATAGGAGAAGTCAAAATGGAAACACTTGAACCGATTCTTGCCGAGCACCCGTTTATTAAGGGACTCAAGCCGGAACACATCCAACTGATGGTAGGTTGCTCACGCAATGTGAAGTTCGATGCCGGCGAATTTATCCTGCGCGAAGGCTACGAAGCGAACGAGTTCTACATCATTCGTCATGGACAAGTGAATCTGGAAATTCACAGTCCCAAGCGGCACGCAGTAACGATTCATACAGTTCGTGAAGGTGATATCTTGGGCTGGTCCTGGTTATTCCCGCCCTATCTCTGGCATTTTGATGCCCGTGCGATGGAGCTAACTCGTGCGATCGCGCTTGACGCCAAGTGTCTGCGTACGAAATGCGAAAAAGATCCAAGTCTCGGCTATGAGTTGGCCAAGCGGCTGGCGCACGTTATCGAGCATCGGCTGCAAGGCGCGACACTGCAGTTGTTGGATTTATATAGCAGCACCGACTGAAAGGTTTCTTGATATGAAGACGACAGAAGCCGGCCCGATGGTGCCAACCATGGCGCGAGTCAATCGGATCCGGAAAGAAACACACGATACATTTACTCTTGAGTTGCACCCGGCGTATGGGCAGGAAGTCCACAACTTTGCCGCCGGACAATTCAATATGATTTACATTTTTGGATTTGGCGAAGTAGCTATTTCGATCTCCGGCGACCCGACGAATCCCAAGCCGCTGATCCACACGACGCGTGCGGTGGGAAACGTCACTAAAGCAATGGCGAAACTGAAGGCCGGCGACATGATCGGAATCCGCGGGCCCTTTGGCACCGCCTGGCCGGTGAATCACGCCGAAGGTAACGACATCGTGCTGGTTGCCGGCGGCATCGGACTGGCGCCGCTGCGCCCCGTAATCTATGAGATTCTCGCTAACCGCCGCAAGTACGGGAAGTTGATCTTACTGTACGGAACACGCACTCCGAACGACATCCTCTACCGCAAGGAGCTGGAAAGCTGGCGCTCGCGTCTAGATATGGAAGTCTATGTCACAGTGGATCGTGCTGCTGCAAATTGGCAGGGAAACGTCGGTGTCGTTACAACACTGATTCCTAAAGCTGGATTTGATCCGCAGCAGACGACGGCAATGATTTGCGGTCCCGAAATCATGATGCGCTACGTGGCGCTGGAGCTGCAAAAACGCGGTGTGCCGATGAGCAGCGTGTTTGCCTCGATGGAAAGAAACATGAAGTGCGGTGTTGGGTTGTGCGGTCACTGTCAGATGGGACCAACATTCATTTGCAAGGATGGTCCGGTTTATCCCTATGACAAGATTCGCGAACTGCTGCTGAAGAGGGAGATATAGTTATGACATCGCGTCCCAAACCAAAGGTAGCAGTCTGGAAATTCGCCTCCTGCGATGGTTGCCAGTTGAGTCTGCTCGACTGCGAAGATGAGTTGTTGTCCGTCCTTGGCGAGATTGAGTTATCTTATTTTCCGGAAGCGACACGAATGGTCGTTAAAGGACCTTACGATATCTCTCTGGTCGAAGGGTCGATAACCTCCTCGCATGACGCGGAGCGCATCCACAAAGTGCGACGTGCTTCCAAGAAGCTGGTTACTATCGGAGCGTGCGCAACTGCCGGAGGAATTCAGGCGCTGCGCAATTTTGCCGATGTGAAGGACTTCACTTCGATAGTGTATGCTTCACCGCAATACATTGAAACACTGAGCCACTCGACGCCGATCCAGAATCATGTTTTTGTAGATTTCGAATTGCGCGGTTGTCCAATCAGCAAGTCGCAGTTGCTCGAAGTCGTCAGCGCGTTTCTACATGGACGCAAGCCGGTGACTCCGCCGCATGCCGTTTGTCTTGCCTGCAAGCTAAATGGTACGGCTTGCGTGATGGTGGCACACGGCACACCATGTCTCGGTCCGGTAACTCACACCGGTTGCGGCGCCATTTGCCCGGCGTTCCATCGCGGCTGTTACGGCTGCTTTGGACCGAAGGAAACTCCCAATACCTCTTCGCTTAGCTGTCAATGGGAGAAACTCGGCGTCGATAGCGGCACTTTGATGCGCGCTTTCCGAAGTTTCAATGCCTATGCCGAGCCATTCCGAAAGGAGAGTGAAGCCCATGAAAGGAAGTAGAACCATCAAGGTCGACTACCTTGCGCGCGTCGAAGGCGAAGGCTCGTTGTTAGTGAAAATTACCGACGATCGGGTGACCGATCTGAAGTTCAAGATATTCGAACCGCCACGGTTTTTTGAAGCATTCCTGCGCGGACGCGACTTCCGTGAAGCTCCCGATATTGCGGCACGCATTTGCGGAATTTGTCCGATTGCTTACCAAATGAGCGCCGTTCACGCGATGGAAGACATCTGCGGAGTCAACATCGAAGGCCAATTGCGTGAACTGCGCCGTCTCATCTATTGCGGTGAGTGGATTGAAAGCCACGTCCTGCATGTTTATATGCTCCATGCGCCGGATTTCCTCGGATATGAAGACGCAATCCAGATGGCAAAGGACTTTCCCGATGCCGTCAAGACTGCACTTGCTCTGAAGAAAATCGGCAACGACCTGATGACTTTGGTCGGCGGCCGCGAGATCCACCCGATCAATGTCCGCGTCGGTGGATTCTACCGCGCCCCGGAGAAATCTGAATTCGCGGCAATTACCGAACGACTTAAGTGGGCACACGACGCCGCAGTCGGAATGATCAAGCTGGTATCAACTTTCGAATTCCCGGAATTTGAGCGGGAATACGAATTCGTTTCATTGCGCCATCCGAATGAGTATCCGCTTAACGAAGGACGGCTGGTTTCCAATCACGGATTAGACATTGCCGTTCGCGAATACGAACAGCATTTCGCCGAGGAACATGTACGTCACTCCAATGCTTTGCATTCGGTGATGAAGGGTCGTGGACCCTATTTCGTTGGTCCATTGGCGCGCTACAACCTCAATTTTGATCGTCTTAGCCCGGAGATTCAACAGGCTGCCCGCGAGGCCGGTCTTGAGTCGACGTGCTACAATCCGTTTAAATCGATCATCGTTCGTTCGGTCGAGACTTTGTACGCGATTAACGAAGCGCTGCGAATAATCGAAAACTATGAGAAGCCGGAACGGCCGTTCATTCACGTTGCGCCCAAAGCCGGAACCGGATGCGGATGCAGTGAAGCTCCACGCGGTATTTGTTTTCATAGATACAAGATTGACGATCACGGCATCATTCTGGATGCAAAGATTGTACCGCCGACCTCTCAGAATCAGAAGACGATCGAAGAGGATCTACGGCAGTTTGTGCCGAGATTCATTGACCTCAATGATGAAAAGCTGACCTGGCAGTGCGAGCAGGCAGTCCGCAACTACGACCCCTGTATCTCATGTGCCACGCACTTTCTTAAACTGAAAGTCGAACGAAGCTGAACCAAACTTTGGCGGCAGGTTACTTTGCCTGCCGCCAAAGGAGATAAATTGTGAAGCGTCTGTTAATTGGAATAGGCAATCCATTTCGTCGCGATGATGGCGTCGGAATTCACATTGTCGAGAAGATGCGTACCCTGCTTCCGCAAGGCATCGATGTTCTCACACAGTCGGGCGAGGGCGCAACATTGATGCAAAGTTGGCTGGACGCTGATCAGATCGTAGTCGTTGATGCAGTTCGCTCTCAATCAACACCGGGCAAGATTCACGAGATTGACGCTTCGACGCACCGCGTGCCGTCAGAATTCTTCCACTACTCTTCGCATGCTTTTGGAGTCGCCGAGGCGATTGAATTGTCGCGCGTTTTGAATCAGCTCCCGCGTCGGGTTGATGTCATCGGAATCGAAGGCAAAGACTTCTCTGAAGGGATTGGCTTGACAGCTGAAGTTGACGCCGCAGCTGAGCAAGCGATAACTAAGATCAGTTCCCTCCTCGGAGAAATGTGCTGATGAAGGAACGCCGAACGAACTCAATAGCTGCAGCCCATCGTTTGCTTATTAGGGTGTCGGGCGCTGTTCAAGGTGTCGGCTTTCGCCCATTTGTCTATCGACTCGCCCGCGATTTAGATTTGACGGGGTTTGTTGCAAACAATTCGCAGGGAGTAACTATTGAGATAGAAGGCGAGAGAAGCGTACTTGAAGAATTCAATCGACGATTCAGAAGAGAAACTCCTCCCCGCGCTGTTATCAATGAACTCTCGGAGCAATTCATTCAGCCGCTGGGTAGCGGTGAGTTCGTGATTGCACACTCCGATCAAGTCGGCAGCAAGACGACACTTGTTCTGCCTGATATCGCGACTTGTGATGAGTGTCTAAGCGAGATTTTCGATCCGCAAGATCGCCGCTATCTATATCCGTTTACGAACTGCACCAATTGCGGACCACGGTATTCGATAATTGCCTCTCTTCCTTATGACCGCGCCAACACAACGATGAACATTTTCACGATGTGCGAGAAATGCTCGGCGGAATACTCTGATCCTGCCAATCGCCGGTTTCATGCACAGCCAAACGCTTGCCCGACATGCGGTCCAAGCCTCGAACTTTGGGACAGCGATGGCAAGACGACTGCAACGGGACAAGACGTTGTCGATGAAGCGATCAAAATAATTCGCAATGGAAAGATCTTTGCACTCAAGGGGCTCGGCGGATTTCAACTGCTGATCGATGCCGCAAACTCCGACGCAGTTCGTGAATTGCGAATCAGAAAGCGACGCAGCAACAAGCCGTTTGCGTTGATGTATCCTTCAATCGATATGGTCAAGCAGGATTGCGAACTGACTCAGTTGGAAATCAATCTACTCAGCAGTCCGGAATCGCCAATCGTGATTTGCCGTAGACGCAGCTCCGTTCGCGAAATCGCTGCCGAAGTTGCGCCCGGCAATCCCTATCTCGGCGTGATGCTGCCATACACGCCATTACATCACATACTGATGCGGCAGTTTAATCGTCCGGTTGTGGCGACCAGCGGCAATCTGTCGGAAGAACCGCTGTGCATCGATGAACGCGAAGCGCTGCTTCGACTCAAGGGAATCGCCGATTGCTTTCTGGTACATAATCGACCGATTCGCCGCCATGTCGATGACTCAGTAGTGCGCGTAATGGCTGGGCGAGCGCAGGTGATTCGTCGTGCTCGAGGCTATGCACCGCTTCCAATCGTGCTCAATCAGGAATTGCCCGAGTCTGTCGCTGTCGGTGGTCACTTCAAGAACGCAGTTGCGATTGGCAAAGGACGACACATTTTCGTCAGCCAGCATATTGGCGATCTTGAGTCTCTCGAATCAAATGCGGCTTTCAAAGAGTCCCTGCGTGATCTTGCTGATCTCTATGAATTGGAGCCAACATACATTGGTCACGACCTGCATCCTGATTATTCATCTACTTTGCATGCAGCAACTCTCTCAGGGCAAAAGGTAAGCGTCCAGCACCACTATGCCCATGTGCTTAGTTGCATGGCCGACAACAATATCGATGCCCCAGTATTGGGAGTATCGTGGGATGGCACCGGTCTTGGCTTGGATCGGACAATCTGGGGAGGGGAATTTCTTGCCGTAGACGCTGTTTCATTTGAGCGCGTCGCCTACTTCAGGCCGTTAGCACTTCCGGGCGGTGACATTGCCGCCAAGGAACCAAGGCGATCGGCGGCTGGTGTTCTGTATGAGATCTGCCGCGACTCGATGGGAGATTGGCGCAAATTGCTTCCGAAGAATTCCTTCAACGACAACGAATCAGAAATCGTCTGGCGGATGTTGAGCCAGAGCCTCAATGCGCCGCGGACTTCGAGTGTCGGGAGGCTGTTTGATGCCGTCGCGGCGATACTCGGATTCTCGCACAAGTGCAGTTTCGAGGGCGAGGCCGCGATGATGCTGGAATTTGCTATCGGCGATGAAGACACTACGGCATATTATGAATTCGAACTGAAGGAGCTTCTTGCCGGATATGAGATTGACTGGCGTCCAATGATCGTTGCTATTCTTGAAGATCACAAGTCCGGGGTGAATGCATCTTTGATCTCTGCGAGATTCCACAACACTTTGGCCGAGATCATTGTGGCGATAGCATATAGAAACCGATTGAAGCGTGTTGTGTTAACCGGCGGCTGCTTTCAGAACAAGTACTTGCTCGAGCACTCGATATCACGGCTTCGGTCGAGCGGATTTACACCTTACTGGCACCGACAGGTTCCAACCAATGACGGCGGTATTGCCGTCGGCCAAATCGTCGCTGTTGCGCGAAGCGTGGAAAGGTAGCTCACGATGTGTCTGGCAATTCCCGGTAAGGTAACTTCCATCGAGGGCGACGACCCGATCATGAAGACCGGACGCATCGATTTCGGCGGTGTGATCCGCGAAGTGAACCTCTGCTACGTTCCCGAAGTCAAAATCGGCGATTACGTTGTCGTGCATGTCGGATTTGCTTTGAGCATTGTCGATGAAGACGAAGCCAACAAAGTATTCGAGTATCTTCGCCAAATCGGTGAAATCGAACTCCCGGATGAGTCTGAAGAATGAAATACATCGACGAGTATCGTGATGCCGAAGCCGCATTGGCGCTGGCTGCGGAAATAAAGAAGATCACCACTCGCGATTGGACGATCATGGAAATCTGCGGCGGGCAAACGCATTCCATCGTCAAACACGGCATCGACCAGTTGCTGCCGTCCCGTATCACGTTAGTGCATGGCCCCGGTTGCCCGGTTTGCGTCACACCGATAGAAGCTATTGATACTGCCTGTGAACTGGCAGCTCGGCCAAACATCATACTCTGCTCGTTCGGCGATATGCTTCGAGTGCCCGGCTCGCATACTGACCTGCTCAAGGTCAAAGCCGGAGGTGGTGACGTTCGAATAGTCTATTCACCTTTGGATGCGCTTGAAACAGCAAAGAGGAACCCCGAAAAGGAAATCATCTTCTTCGCGGTGGGATTCGAGACAACGGCTCCGGCAAACGCTATGGCGGTGTACCGCGCGGCCAAGGAGCACGTCACCAACTACTCGCAATTGGTTTCGCAAGTCACTGTTCCGGCAGCAATGGCGGCCATACTAGGAGACGAAGAGAATCTCGTAAACGGATTTCTCGCTGCGGGGCATGTGTGTGCGGTGACCGGCTATGACGAATACTATCCGTTGGCGGAGAGGTATAGCGTTCCCATCGTAGTGACCGGATTCGAACCTACGGATTTGCTTCACGGAATCTTGATGTGCGTTCGTCAATTGGAGGAGGGACGCCATGAAGTCGAAAATCAGTACTCACGAGCTGTCAGTAGATTGGGCAACCAGCCTGCTCAAGAAGTTATGCGCGAAGTCTACGAAATCTCCGATCGAAACTGGCGCGGAATTGGTGTCATACCGGGAAGTGGTTTGAGATTACGCGATAGATATGCAGCATTTGATGCTGAACGTAAATTCGAAATTCACTCCGTTCCAACCGCCGATTCCGCCGACTGCATCAGCGGGACAATACTCCGAGGTCAGCGCAAACCGACCGACTGTCCTGCATTTGGGACACGATGTACACCGGAATCGCCTTTGGGAGCTACAATGGTTTCGAGCGAAGGCGCTTGCGCGGCGTATTACCGGTACCGAGCAAAGTCTTAGGAAGTAGGTACGAGATTGACTGAGCCCAAATTCAACCTGTCCTGTGCCAGACCGCTTAACGACAGCGACAAAGTCCTGATGGCTCACGGCGGCGGCGGGACATTGATGCATCAGCTGTTGGAGCGCGTCATTGTAGCGCCGATTGACAATGCGTTGCTCGCTTCGCGGCACGATGCTTCGGTATTGCAGGTCGGTCAATCGAAACTCGCCTTCACAACCGATTCGTTTGTTGTCAGTCCGCTCTTCTTCCCCGGCGGAGATATCGGCAAGCTTGCTGTTTGCGGTACCGTGAATGATCTCGCTATGGCCGGCGCGAAGCCTCTCTATTTGAGTCTTGCATTGATAATAGAAGAAGGGCTTCCGATCGAAACACTGAGCCGCGTAATGGAGTCGATTCGTGCAACCGCAGCCGATTGCGGAGTGCAGATTGTTACCGGGGATACCAAGGTAGTCGAGCGAGGCAAAGGCGATGGGCTTTTCATTAACACTGCCGGAATCGGATTGGTAGAACATGATCAAGTGATTGCTCCATCGAAAGTGACAAGCGGCGATGTGATAATCCTCTCCGGGGATATCGGCAGGCACGGTATCGCGATAATGGCGCAACGCGAGAATCTGGGACTTGAATCGACAGTGGTGAGCGACTGTGCGCTATTACATCGCGAAGTGCTTGCGCTGTTGGCTGGCGGAATTGAAATACATTGCCTAAGAGACCTGACTCGCGGTGGATTGGCGAGTGCATTAGTTGAGATTGCCCAATCGGCAAGGATGGAAATCGAAATCAATGAGAGTTCAATCGCCGTATCCGAGCCGGTACGGGCAGCGTGCGAATTGCTCGGCTTCGATCCGCTCCACGTAGCAAACGAAGGTCGATTTTTGGCAATTGTACCCGGCAAAGCGGTTGACGAAGCTGTTAAAATTCTAAAGTCTCTGTCCCCTGAGAACTCGCCGCAGATAATCGGTACGGTGTGTAAGTCCAATGACTCGCAGGTGGTACTCGTTACGCCTTACGGAGGCAAACGAGTAGTAAATATGTTGTCCGGCGAGCAGCTTCCGCGCATTTGTTAACGGGTCTAACAGAAGCCGATCCCAATCCTAACACAGAATTAACGTCGACCCGTATAGATATCTTTTGCTTTGGAAACGTAATTATACTACTATCGCGTCGAAAGGAAGATGGAGTAATCATGGCGAAAGATAATATCCTGGTTATTGAAGACGAGGAAGATATTCTTGAGCTGATTAACTATAATCTCGGAAAAGAAGGCTATCGCGTAACCGGAGTGACATCCGGCGAGGATGGTCTCAAATCAGCCAGAAATAATCTCCCCAGCCTTGTTGTTCTTGACGTTATGCTGCCGGGCCTCGATGGTTTGGAAGTCTGCAAAATGCTCAAGAACGACGGCAAGACTCAGCACATTCCGATCATTATGTTGACCGCCAAGAGCGAAGAATCGGACGTTGTCACCGGTCTGGAAGTTGGCGCCGACGACTACATCACCAAACCTTTCAGCCCAAAAATTCTGATCGCCAGAATCCGCAATATCCTGCGCCGCAAAGCCAGAGAAGCTGACCGGGCAGTGACCACAATCAAGGTCCACGATATTGTGATACATCCGGGTCGTCATGAAGTCATGGTTGCCGGCAAGTCGGTTGATCTGACTTTGACGGAATTCCAGATACTACAATTCCTTGCCCGCCATCCGGGTTGGGTGTTTACACGATACCAGATCGTCAATGAGATTCGCGGTGATGAAACTATTGTCACCGACCGCTCAGTTGACGTACAAATAGTGGGACTGCGAAAGAAACTTGGCGACGCAGGCCAATACATCGAAACTGTGCGCGGCGTAGGTTACAAATTTCGGGAGTAATAGTGGCCCGTAAGCGGCTACTTTGGCAAATCTATCCTTCTTATTTGCTGATTACCGCAGTATCGCTTATTGCGGTAAGTTGGTATGCCTACCATTCACTGCGAGAATTCTACAAAGATCACATCATTGCGGACATGCAATCGCGGGCCGCACTCGTCGAGCGAGCAATTACGCCGCCTCTTATAGAATCTGACCTTCAACGCGTCGATGCACTTTGCAAGGAGTTAGGAACAAAGTCGGCAGTGTATTTGACGGTGATTGCTGCAAACGGCGTGGTTCTCGGCGATTCGCATGGCGATCCGGCCAACCTCGAGAGTCAGTCCGGCAGAGGCGAGGTCGAGTCAGCGCTTTCCGGTTCAATTGGAGTTGATCGCAGATTTGCAAGTCGCTTCAATTCGGAGATGCTCTTTGTCGCGGTGCCCGCCGTGGACAAGGGGAAAGTACTCGCAGCCGTTAGAATTGCCGTACCCGCATCATTTCTTGATGAAGCTTTAGACGGCGTATACTGGCGGCTTGGAGTCGGCGGTTTAATCGTCGCACTGTTTGCCGCGGCTGTCAGCGTTCTGGTAGCCAGGAATATCAGCAAACCGCTTTTGGAGATTAAGGCCGGAGCCGAGAGAATCGCACAGGGTGATCTCGAGAGTCGAGTCGCCGTTCCGGAATTCCAGGAAATCGCCGGACTGGCAGTTGCCATGAACCAGATGGCCGTGCAACTGAGCGACCGATTTCGAACCGTCCAGCGTCAGAATCTGGAGCAGGAAGCGATTGTCTCAAACATGCTCGAGGGCGTTATTGCGATGGACGCCGATCAGAAGTTGATTAGTCTCAATCGTGCCGCTGCCCGGTTTCTTGGTCTGGAAGCAGAAGATGCAATCGGAAAGAGCATTCTCGAGGTTATTCGTAACAGCGACCTGCAAAGATTGATCGCCAAGACTTTTGTAGTTGGTGAGCCGGTTGAAGGTGATGTCACTTTGACCGATCCGGTTCACGGTGAGAAATTCCTGCAAGCCCACGGTACGCTTATGCGAGATTCAGAGCGGGAAGTTATCGGAGCGCTCTTGGTGCTGAATGATGTAACTCGCACGAAAAAGTTAGAAAATCTTCGCCGCGACTTTGTGGCAAACGTTTCGCACGAGTTGAAGACACCGATCACGTCGATCAAAGGCTTTGTAGAGACTCTGATTGAAGGCACGACGATGAGTGTCGAAGAATCGCAGCGGTTCCTTCAGATTATAGCCCGGCAGGCAAACCGCTTGCACGCCATTATTGAAGACTTGCTGAAATTGTCTCGCATTGAGCAGGAATCGGAGCGAGGTGAAATCGCTCTTGAGTTGGAGCGACTTCACGAAGTGCTGCAAGCAGCGATAACTTCCTGTGAGCTGAAAGCTGCGACCAAACAGATCAAGATAACACTCAGTTGCTCCGAGACGATTCAGGCGCGCATTAACGCGCCGTTGCTGGAGCAGGCAATTGTCAATCTTATCGAAAACGCGATCAAGTACAGCGAGCCGAATACTGAGGTTGCGATTTCAGCGGGTATCAGCGATAAACTGCTGCTAATCAGCGTTCGCGATCAAGGCAACGGTATTGCCAAAGAACACTTACCCCGGTTATTCGAAAGATTCTACACAGTGGACAAAGCTCGTAGTCGCGCTCAAGGCGGCACCGGGCTTGGGTTGGCTATTGTAAAGCACATAGTCTTGTCGCACGGTGGCAATATTGGCGTTCAAAGCGAGCTTGGCAAGGGCAGCAACTTCACCATAAGTCTCCCTCGGGCATAGACTTCGGACCGCCCAAACGATTCCGTGACAATCAATTAATCAAATCCTAACAGAATCCTAACACAATTGACCTTTATAGTGTGTTCAATGGATGAGATAAATCTCAGGAGGACTATATGAGAAAATCACTTTTGACATTAATGTTTGCAGGAATACTCACGGTATCAGTCACAGCCGCCAACATCACAATGAAGGGCTCCGATACGATGGTTCGCCTTGGACAGCGCTGGGCTGAAGAGTATATGAAAAAGAATCCCGGCAGCGTGATCCAAGTATCCGGAGGTGGTTCGGGAACCGGAATTGCCGCCTTGTTTAATGGAACAACGGACATCTGTATGGCTTCACGCGACATGAAGCCAAAGGAATATGCTGATGCCAAAGCGAAGAATCTTGGTGTAGCGCGCATTGCGGTTGCACTGGATGGAATTGCTATCTTTCTGAACAAAGAGAATCCTGTGGCCGACTTGTCAATCTCTCAGTTGAGAGCGATCTATACCGGCGAGCTTACGAACTGGAAAGAGGTCGGCGGCCCCGATGCCACGATCATTCTCTACGGACGTGAGAACAACTCTGGTACCTATGCTTACTTCAAGGAACACGTCCTTCAAGAAGACGACTTTGCTGATCGTTGCCAGACTCTTCCGGGAACCGCATCAGTGGTTAACGCTCTCACCAAGGACACAAAGGGAATCGGCTATGGCGGTATCGCTTGGGCGACTACCGTCAAGCATGCCGGTGTAAAATCGACTGACACGAGCAAGGCAGTCCATCCCACGATGGAAGCGGTATCAAGCGGCGAGTATCCGATTTCGCGCGAGCTTTATTTCTTCCTTCGCGGCGAACCGACAGTCGAAGTAAAGAACTTCATCAATTGGGCATTATCGCCTGAAGGCCAGAAAGTCGCCGAATCGGCGGATTACATTCCATTGAAGGCCGAAGCTGCCAAAGCGAACGTGCTGAAGTAGGCCGGAAGGTAATAGGAAAAAGCCAACTCAATGGACGCACGCTATCAGTTCAAACCCAAGTCAAAGTGGCGGGAGAAACTTGGCGAGAAATTCATCGCCATCAATGCTTTCTCCGCGCTGATTGGAATCACGCTGATATTTGTGTTCATCTTCAAGGAAGCGATTCCGATCTTTACCAGCGCTGAAGTCCATGAAGAAGTCACATTCGACAAAATGTTGACTGCTCAGGTGTGGAAAGAGGGGCAAGAAGCGAAACATACCTGGCAGCCAAACTCCAATATTCCCAAGTACTCCCTGATGCCGCTTTTTGTCGGCACTCTCAAAGCAGCATTGATAGCAATGTTAATTGCCGCGCCGTTAGGAATTGGCGCCGCAATTTATTCGTCGGAGTTTGCATCGAAGCGAATGCGAGAGATAATAAAACCGGTTATTGAATTGCTCGCGGGAATACCATCGGTTGTGCTGGGGTTTTTTGCCTTAATCATACTTGCGACGCTCTTGCAGGACCTGTTCGGCTTGACTTATCGGCTAAACGCGCTCAATGCCGGTATTGCACTTGGCATTGCCATTATCCCGATCATCTTCACAATTTCCGAGGACGCGATGAACTCCGTCCCCAGTTCCTTGCGGGATGCCGCACGCGCGCTGGGCGCCAATCCGTGGCAAGTTTCCTTCACGATGGTCCTGCCGGCGGCAATGCCGGGGATCGCAGCAGGCATTGTTCTCGGCTTCGGGCGTGCAATCGGTGAAACAATGATCGTTTTGATGGCTTCGGGAAATGCCGCGATCTTGTCGGGCAGTTTTGTCGAGTCGATTCGCACTCTTTCTGCGACAATCGCGGCTGAATTGGCTGAAGTTGTGTTTGGCAGCCCACACTATAACGTGTTGTTTTTGATAGGGACCTTGCTCTTCCTCTTCACATTCGTTACGAATCTCGGCGGAGAACTTGTCCTTGCCAGATTGAAGACTCGCTTTCAGGGAAGGGCACGATGAGTCGCGTTCCTACCTTGCCAGAGCCAACTAGCTTCGTCTCCAAGTTAGAGTTCCAACCCAAAACACAGGGGTATTTCCCGCGTGGGCTCACGCTTGCGGCAACGATTATCGTTATTCTGATGTTAGTTGTCATCCTCGGTAATGTCATCTTTGGCGGTATCGGGACAATCAGCTGGGAGTTCCTTTCGCAGGCGCCCGAGCAGGGGCTTGAAGCCGGCGGAATCTTTCCGGCGATTATTGGCACCGTATTTCTTGTGATCTTGATGGTCATTACCGGTGTTCCGATCGGAGTGATGACTGCAGTCTACCTTCAGGAATACACCAGCCCCGACTCAAAAATCACTCGCTTAATCAGAATCGCAATCAACAACCTTGCCGGAGTACCATCGATTGTCTTTGGACTTTTTGGATTGGGGTTCTTCATCGGATTTATTGGCAACAACATTGACTCGCTCGTTCTCAATTCTCCAACACCAATCTGGGGACAGCCGGCTATCATCTGGGCTGCGCTGACATTAGCGATGCTGACTCTGCCGGTAGTAATCATTTCGACGGAAGAGGCGCTAAAAGTCATTCCGCGCGAGCTCAAAGATGCCTCTTATGCGCTCGGTGCGACCAAATTGCAGACAATTGTTAGAATACTCATACCGCAGGCGCTTCCCGGTATCTTTACCGGAGCGATTTTGGCAGTAAGCCGCGGCGCCGGCGAAGTTGCGCCGATTATGTTTACTGGTGCCGCATACTATCTACCCTACTTGCCCGACAAACTCACCGACCAGTTTATGGAACTTGGCTACCATGTGTTTGTCATGGCGACTCAGTCACCCGACGTCGACAAGACATTGCCGATTCTTTACGGCACCGTTTTGGTGTTGCTTGTTCTGACGTTTCTGCTAAATTTTGTGGCGATCATGATCCGATCGCGGATTAGGTCGCGGCGGGTCAGTGCATAGTTCAGAATTCGAAATCCAGTCGGAGGAGACTGTAAAGAAAATGCCTCCTGATACAATCGACAGCATCAAGGTCAAGATGGAAGTTCGCGGTTTGAACTTCTTCTACGGGACAAACCAAGCGTTGCGCGATGTCTCCATCGACATCGAAGAGAAGAAGGTCACCGCCTTTATCGGACCGTCCGGTTGCGGCAAATCAACGTTCTTGCGAACTCTCAATCGGATGAACGAAACAATTCCCGGTACAAAGATGAACGGTTCGGTGAAGCTCGACAATATCGATGTCTACAATGGTTTTCGCGATGTGTCGCAATTGCGAACCCGTGTTGGTATGGTCTTTCAGAAATCGAATCCATTTCCCAAGTCGATCTTTGATAACGTCGCCTATGGTCTGCGAGTTAATGGAATTAAGGACAAAGGTTTGATTGCCGAAGCAGTAGAGGAGACTCTCAAGAAGGCGTTTCTTTGGGAAGAAGTCAAAGACAAGCTAAACGTCAGCGCTTATATGCTTTCCGGCGGCCAACAGCAGCGCCTGTGCATTGCACGTGCTCTCGCGGTGCGTCCGGAAGTTCTTCTCATGGACGAGCCGGCATCGGCGCTCGATCCGATCTCAACTTCGAAAATTGAAGATCTGATTGGTGAATTGAAAAAAAACTATACAATTGTCATTGTGACTCATAACATGCAGCAAGCCGGTCGAATTTCCGACTCGACCGCGTTCTTTTATGAGGGTCATCTGGTAGAATTTGGACCCACCAGACAGATTTTCACTAAACCTCTAAAGAAACAGACCGAAGATTACATCACTGGCCGTTTCGGTTGATTTAGGAAGAAATTAGGTGTATGCAGCATTTACGTCGTGAAGTTGACAGACTCAAGAGAAAACTACTGGCGCTCAGCGCTTACGTGGAGGAGTCTGTTCAACGCGCGGTCAAATCTGTTTCAGAACGCGATGAGAAACTCGCTCAACGCGTCATCGACACCGATTTCGAGATCGACGAGATGGAAGTTGATGTTGAGGAGGATTGCCTAAAAATTCTTGCTCTTCATCAGCCGGTCGCAATCGATCTACGCTTCATTATCGCGGTTCTCAAAATCAATAACGATCTTGAACGCATCGGCGATCTCGCAGTTAACATCGCCGAGCGAGCAGTATCACTCTCCAAACGCGACAAGATTAACTCGCCCTTCGATTTCCAAACAATGGCCGAAAGAGTACAGAAAATGCTGCAAAAGGCGCTTGATGCACTCGTAAACGGCGATGCCAAACTCGCCCGCGAAGTGCTTGTTTCGGATGACGAGATCGATGAAATGAACCGGCAGATGTATGATTCAATCAAAATGGGGATTCGCCAGGACCCAGACAACGTCGACACGCTGATACAAGTGCTTGCTATTTCACGCAATCTCGAGCGAATTGCCGATCATACCAGCAATATCGCCGAAGATGTCATCTATATGGTCGATGGCGACATTATCCGCCATGGACATCGACAATACTAAGTTTAGCAGTTGCTAACCCGCCTTCATTTCCCGCTGTTATCGCGGACTATAAACTCCAATAAAATTGGTTGTTATTCTTGCAATCGCGGTCTAGTCCGAATATATTCTTCGCGGCGTAGATTATAACATCGGGAAGGTATCCCTATGACCGAATTGAGCCTGTTTGGGCGATTGCGCAAATTGCGTATTCTGCCGCCACGGGATGAAGAAGTGTATGCGATCTTCGAACAGATTGGCGATACGATCACAGAAGCGGCACTACTTCTCACAGAGCTGTTTAACCCCGACAATCGCAATGGCCAGGAATTGGCTTACCAGATAGAGAACTGCCTGACAAAATGTCTGCAATTGGGCGAGACAGTCGAGGACACGCTGGCGCGAGCGCAACAGCCGCCGTTCGCCCGGACCGAGATTGCTCAGTTCGCTAACAACTGCGTCCATATTGTCAAGTTCATCAACCATGCTGCCAATCGCTATGTCATCTATGACATTCCGTCTTCTGACAAGGAGATGAGAGAGCTGGCAGCGATCATACGCGAAGCCTGTGATCACATAGAGGGAGCTGTTAAGTCCTTGAGAAAGGACCGGCGAATCGAGCCGTTCTCGCGTGCGGTCGATCAACTCGAGACAAGAGCCGACGAAATCTATCACGGCGGATTGCATCGTCGCTTCCAAGAGATTCGCACAGACCGTTCAAACCTTGAGTCGAGAATTCAGGATACGCCGCCGACTGCCGAGCCGCAGGCAATACTGAATTTGATTTCGGCAAACGTCGAATATACCCGCCATGTGGCTGTGTTCTTCATTCTGCGCCAGGTGTATGCGGAACTCGAGCGCGCCATCGACTCTTGCACTGACGCTACCGACACGCTGAAGCGTATGGTCTCGGACAATGTCTGATCAGCTTCTCCTGATTCTGATTATTGCCGCCGCGTTGATGTACGACTTCGTGAACGGATTTCACGACGCCGCCAATGCTATCGCGACCACTGTATATACCCATGCCCTCTCGCCTCGTAACGCGATCATCATGGCGCGAACGCTCAACTTCGTCGGAGCTTTGACACATACCGCAGTCGCCTATACAATCGGCAAGGGAGTGGTTGACAGTAACTTCATTACCCTGCCGCTTCTGTTCGCCGCAGTGATGGGGGCGGTACTCTGGGGATACTTTACTTGGTATTTTGGTTTGCCTTCATCTTCGACTCACGCCTTGATTGGCGGCTTGGCTGGGGTTGCACTATTCGAGAACGGTTTCGACTTCTCTGTACTCATCGAGTCGGGCATGCGCAAGATTCTGATCGCGATGGTAATTTCACCGATCGCGGGGATTGTGATTGGATTGATACTCATCACAATTCTCAGTTGGATTGTCTGGCGAATGCACTATCGAACAACCGCAAAATTCTTCAAACGGTTGCAGGTCGTGTCAGCGGCCTTCGTGTCCACAACGCACGGCATGAATGACGCTCAGAACGCGATGGGTGTGATTGCGATTGCATTGATGTCTGCCGGCGCTATCACCGAGTTTCACGTGCCGATGTGGGTGCGGATTGCTTCAGCGTTCATGATCGGACTGGGAACTTCCGTTGGCGGCTGGCGCATTATGAAGACAATGGGGCGCAAGATGACGCGCTTGAGCGAACCAATCGACGGTTGCGCTGCCGAAACAGCCTCTGGAACAGTCATTTTGGTCGCATCGCTGATCGGTGCGCCGATTTCGACGACTCAGGTCGCTACTGGATCAATCGCCGGTACAGCCATGGCTTATCGAATTGGAAATGTTCGCTGGTCAGTAATGGCTAATATTCTGCTCGCTTGGGTATTCACATTTCCCGGCGCCGCGTTTTTTGGAGTGTTAGTGCTGTTACTTATGCGGCTTTTCACCGGCTAATTTATCCTGCTACTTGACAAACTAAACAAAGAACGATATCAAGCGTATCAATTGCTATGCGACTAGTCAACGGCTTCATAATTGCGATTGTCATTCTGTTTGCTTCTCCGGCGGTTCGCGGCGGGGATTTTCAGTATTTCATAACCGGCGGAGTGGCATACCCGGTCTACGACAAGGAACTGACCAATCTCTACAATGCCGGTTTGCACCTCGGCATTGGTCTCGGCTATACACTGACCGATCAATTGATGCTGTTGGGAAACATCCAGATTAGTAATCTTCCTCTCGATAAAGAGGCATACCTCAAGTCGATTGATGCATTCGAGAAGAACAATCAGGTGGAAGAGGGAAGCGCATCCGTGTTAACCGGATCGCTTAATCTCAAGTACTCGTTTTCGCGGGCAAGGTCGGGCGAGTCGCTGTTCCTGACGGGCGGAGCGACTGTGGCGCGATTTATTGCAGGGGATATTCTTTTCTCGGAAAGCGTGCAGAATGACGTTATCCAGACCGTGATCGACGGCAAGGGGCAATCGGCATTTGGATTGAATGCCGGCGCGGGATTCAATGTGCATCTTAGCTCCAAGAGCTTCCTATTTTTCGAAGCACGATACACCGTATTGTTCACCGATAAGCCGCGGGTGCATATTATCCCACTGCAGTTTGGTGTAGCGTTTCGATAGAATTCCGTATCATCTAACTCGCTAAATCTCATTGCGTTGCATTCTCTCAGAGCATGAAATCTCGCTTTGATGTCCCTTCAAAGTAGTCATTTCTCATTTCCCCCTTGATTTTTCCGCCGTCACCCTTATTATAAAGGTTCTCTTTTTGGAGGATGGGATGCTGAACGCTCTTAAGATAATTGCCGGTACGGCCAACCTGCCTCTCGCACAGAAGATTGCCCAATACACGGGAGTGCCGTTGACCGAATGCGATGTCCGGCGATTCTCTGACGGCGAAGTGCGGGTGCAGATCAATCAGAATATCCGTGGTTCGGATCTGTTCATTATTCAACCGACGAACCCGCCGGGTGAAAACCTGCTGGAATTGCTGATCATGATCGATGCCGCGCGGCGAGCTTCAGCCAAACGCATCACCGCTGTAATACCGTATTACGGCTACGCTCGGCAAGATCGTAAAGATCAACCGCGCGTTTCGATAACCGCCAAGCTGGTGGCGAATCTGATCACCACTGCCGGTGCCGACCGCGTAATCACGATGGACCTGCACGCTTCACAGCTGCAGGGGTTCTTTGATATACCGCATGACCACTTGTATGCGAGCCGGATATTCTTCGACTATTTCCGCGCCAAACGAATCCAGAATCTGGTTTCGGTTTCGGCGGATGTCGGCTCGATCAAGATGGCGCGCGCATTTGCAAAAGAGCTTCATTGCCCGCTGGCAATCATTGACAAGCGGCGCATCGAAGCCAACGAAGCCGAAGTCTTGAATATCATCGGCGACGTCAAGGACAAGAACGTCATCATCCGTGATGACATCGTTGATACAGCGGGCACGGTCGTTTTGGGTGCGGAAGCCCTCAAGAAGCAGGGTGCTCTTGATATATTAGTATGTGCTACGCACGGAGTTTTGTCGGGAAAAGCCATCGAACGAATTCAGGATTCGCCGATTACCGAGATGGTAATTACCGATACGATACTGCGCGACATCGACAAGCTGCCTTCCAAGTTCAAGGAGTTGTCGACAGCGGATATGTTCGGCGAAGCGATTCGCCGCATCTGGCACGAAGAATCAGTCTCGAAGTTATTTGATTAATTAATAGAGGAGTAACGATGAACGAGTTACATTTGGATGCCGAAGTTCGCTCCGGCGCCGGAAAGAGCGTGACGCGCAAAATGCGTACGGCGGGCAATGTCCCCGGCATTTTGTATGGTCTTGAAGACAAGCCGGTCATGCTGGGAATCAATAGCCGCACCCTGCACAAGATGCTGCACAGTGCTTCGAGCGAAAACGTGCTGGTCGATCTGGCTATCGGCAAGAGCAATGCCGTCAAGGTACTGCTCAAGGATGTTCAGCATCATCCGGTCACCAACAAAGTCGTGCATGTCGATTTTCAACGCGTCGATCTGACCAAGAAGATCATCATCGCGGTGCCGGTGCATCTTATCGGTGTTGCTGATGGTGTGCGCTCCGGTGGTGGTGTGCAGGAATTCATCATGCGCGAACTGGAAGTCTCCTGTTTGCCGACCGACATTCCGACGCACATTGAAGTCGATGTCAGCAAGCTGGGAATCGGCGATGCCGTGCATGTCGAGGACCTAAAGCTGGAAAAAATCGAAATCGTTTCCGGATCCGCATCGCACGATCGTCTCGGTACAGCCGCCGACTGTTTCGAAGTTGCCGGAAGCCGGCGAGGGTGTTGAAGGCGCTGAGACTGACGAAGCCAAAGAGCCGGAAGTTATCGCCGAGAAGAAGGCGGAAGAGCGTCAGAAGGAAAAAGACGACAAGAAGTAGTCTTAACTTCTCACCAATCTACAAACGGTCGACAGCAGTGTCGGCCGTTTTTTTGTTGGTGGACTGTTACGGAAGTGCAATGGCGATCAGGGATTCAATCATCGCACGGCTTTTCCAGGATTTGATTTCGCTTTCCCGCTTCATAGCTAATGAACGATCAGGAAACTGCTCCGTGTAGACCAATTGCCACGGTCGACCCGATTTGGTGGAGATTGAGCGTCCGCCATTATGCCGCTTCAACCGATCGTCAACATCGGCTGCGATTCCGGTGTAGAAGTGCCCGTTCTTTTCACTGCGAAGTATGTAGAGATATACTGCCATTTCCCCGGGTCAAAATCTGGGCAGTACTGGATTCGAACCAGTGACCCTCTGCGTGTAAAGCAGATGCTCTAACCAACTGAGCTAACCGCCCAAAGTCTATAGTCTTGTCCGGGTATTGAGCTCATCCAGTGACTCTCCCGATGAAGTCGGGATGCTCCAACCAACTGAGCTAACCGCCCGATGTTTGGCATTATACTAAATGAATTCTTGAAGGGCAACTGAAGAAGTTGATGTTAGTGAAACCGAGCTTCCGTTCTAGAAATTGTCTGCCTGTTTCCGGAGAGGAACCAGTGACTCTCCCGATGAAGTCGGGATGCTCTAACCAACTGAGCTAACCGCCCGATATTTGGCATTATACTAAATGAACTCTTGAAGGGCAACTGAAGAAGTTGATGTTAGTGAAACCGAGCTTCCGTTCTAGAAATTGTCTGCCTGTTTCCGGAGAGGAGCCAGTGACTCTCCCGATGAAGTCGGGATGCTCCAACCAACTGAGCTAACCGCCCTGAAGCTTTGATGTGTGTTAGCGAGTAATTTATGGCGGACCCGACCTCACTCTCTACATACTCTTGTGAGTTTCAGCTTTTCAGAGCGGTTTCACTATGCTCTAACTGACGGAAGACGTTGGAACACATTAGAGCACTGCTGATCAATCGATCCTATTTCGCTTGTTTTGATACCTTGATGTACTCCTGTAGCGCTTCGATATAGACCGCATAAGCCTGTCGCCCCACGGCCGTCAGAGTGAATCGGGTCTTCGGCTTTCTGTCCTCAAATGCTTTCACTACACGAACGTATTTGGCCTCTTCCAGTTTTTGGAGATGGGTACTCAGATTGCCATCGGTGGCACCGGTCGAATCTCGCAGAAACACAAAATCCGCCTCCCGAACACCGGCTAAGATTGTCATCACCGCCAATCGTAGGGGTGCGTGTATCATGAGATCAAGTGGCTCTAAGGATTTCATCGTCATTGAACGTCACTTTGCATTCAGGCTACGCGCGCTTCGCCACAGAAGGTATCCAGGAACTAAATAGCCCGGAATCACAATGGATGCCATTATTAGCGGATGGTATTTGTCGGGGAGTAGCATCATAATGACAGCTCCACACCACCAAGACAATCCACCCAACTTGAACGACAAGAGCCCCATGATGTGTCCCGAAGAGTAGACGGCAATTCCTGCCAAGAGAGAAATCAGAACGTACGTTGCTCGTGGCGGGAAATAGTGTACAATGGGATTGCCGAAGAGGATTACCGCGGCAGCTATCCCAGTGGCGAGCCACACACCATCGTAAGTGTGTTCCGCATAGGTCTGGACATGCGCACGATTTCGGTGCCGAATCGTTAAAACGCCACTGACGATGCCCCCGATCGGCATTAGGATCGCCCAGGGAAGCCAAATGTCTCTTCCCGGAGCCCTTAGTTCCAATATGTAGGTTGATATACATGCGACAAATAGCAGCGCCCCCCACACGAGGTAATAGGCACTTCTATCGACTACCGTGGACTTGGTACGCGCGATCATATCGCTTGCAATGGCCAGCATTTTGAGGGCGTCCGAATCTTGCTCTCGTGCGTTTTCCATCTTCTTCCTTTCTGTTAACAAAGTACTCTGTAAATCAAAGTACTTGGAACATACGTAACCTGCAAGCAGTTTGTTGCAAGAGACTCTAGTCCAACATTGATGTTTCAGTCACGGCGCGAAGATGACAACCGCCAAATCCGGGCTCGACTCCCGTTGATCGAGTGTTCGGACTCTTGAAGGCAGTTTAGGAGGAGAAAGTGATCTGGCAGCGAGTTTTCTGAGCGTGAGGTTAGCGGTTTTAGCGCTCGGTTAATTTATCGGGAGTTAAGAAGATATAAATGGCGGGGTCGACGAGACTTCCCGATAAATCGGGACGACCTTCCCGACGAGTCGGGACAGGCATTCTATTGATGTCAGGATTTATGGCGGGGTCGACGAGACTCGAACTCGCGACCTCCTGCGTGACAGGCAGGCGTTCTAACCAACTGAACTACGACCCCGTAAAACTAACTTATGTCTTCTCGGTCAGCGACCTTCCCGACGAGTCGGGACAGGCGTTCTAACCAACTGAACTACGACCCCGGCAAACTTGTCTTGTAGGCGCGCCCTACGCCGATTGATTTCCTTCTGCTTGAGCCGGCTTGTCCTTAATCATGATTCCAATCGGAATCAGGACACAGTAACCGAGCACGAGCAATATCGGCGCCAGCGTAATCGAACCGGAGGCGAGGGCAATGAATCCTAAGATGATCGACGCAAGCGCCGCACCAAGGATCATCCAGTTCTTCTTTCCAAACGGCAGCTCGTCACTTTGACGAGATGCTCTAACTTTCTTCAACTGCGCCATCGGGCCTCCACAGAGAAATGCAAATTACCATTAATTCGGCGTTCGTCAAGCTAATTTTTCCGCTCAGATGCAGACCAATTTCCTGCACCCAAAGTCATTCTTTATACGTCAATCAACGAACGCGGATTTCATATCACTTGCGGCACGATGCGAAAACTTATTAACTTCTTTGGAACAACGCGACTCCCGGGGCGAAACGACTGTATTAGCAGGAGTATGACTAAATGACTACATTTCTGGTTTGCGGCGCCGGACTGATGTCCAAGGCGCTCGTATATGATCTGATCAAGTTCTCTTCACCAACAAAGGTGATCCTTCTCGACATTGACCAAGCACGCCTCGACTCGATTAACGGCGAGAAAGTCGAGAAGCATCGTGGTGACCTATCCGACAAGGCGTTTTTCGAGCCGTTTGTCCGGGAGGCTGATATTGCCGCCGGCTCCGCCAGTTACAAGCTCAATCGTGCCTTGACTGAATGCGCAATCCGACACAAAACCCATTTCATCGACCTTGGTGGCAACAATTCAGTTGTCGATGCTCAATTTGCGCTTTCTGATCTTGCAGCAGCAGCTGGAGTAACAATTATTCCTGATTGCGGCCTGGCGCCGGGAATGGCTTCGGTCTTGGCGGCTGATGGCATTTCGCAGTTCGACAAAGTGGAATCGGTCAAGCTGCGTGTTGGCGGACTTCCTCAAAATCCGAAACCGCCGCTCAACTACGCTATATTCTTCTCGCCGGAGGGACTGCTGAATGAGTATCGCGAGCCGACAGTTGTGCTTCGCGACGGACAACTGACGAAGTTGCAGAGCTTGACGGAAGGCGAACGACTTTCGTTTCCGCCCAACTTCCCGGAACTGGAAGCATATCACACTTCCGGTGGCGCATCGACCTTGCCGTTTACTTTCGAGAAGAAAATCAGCGAACTCGACTACAAGACGATTCGCTATGTCGGTCATTTCGAGAAGATCAAATTCCTCTTCGAAATCGGCATGGCAGACGAAACCAAGTATGATGTCGACGGCGCAAAGCTGAGTCCTGACCAGATGCTGCGCAACGTGCTGCAGAGACATCTGCCGTCAAATGCTCCCGATGTGGTCTTGGTGTTTGTCGAAGTCGTCGGTATGAAAAACAATCGCCGCCAGACTGCTACATATTATATAGAAGACTACCTCGACAAAGCGACCGGCCATTCGGCGATGCAGCGCACGACGGCATACTCAGCCGCGATTGTGATGCAGATGATTGCCGAAGGCTCGATCAGTACACGCGGCACGCTTCGCTCGGAACAAGGCATCGATCACCGACGCTTCATCGAACATCTCGGCGAACGCGGAATCGGCGTGAAAATCGAGCTTAAATAGCAGTTCTCCAGCCATTCACTTATGGCGGATATGAGTCTCAATCCGCCATAAGAACCAATGCCCCTAATCATCCGGTGAAACTTCACAGCCGAAATCGCGTAACCACTATTGGTAATTCAATGTCGAATGATAATAAGATTCACTCATAAGGACTGATACATGAAGAAGGTAGTACTATCAGTATTGGTTGTCGCTATCGTGGCGGTAATTGTACTGGTGATGTTTAATCGCGGCGACTCCAGCAAGCAGACGGCTGCGAACGGAGTCAAGGTCGAGAAAGGCGAGATCATCGAAAAGGCGATGGCAATCGGAACGATTCAGCCCTACAAAGAAGTCCTCGTCAAGTCAAAGATCTCCGGAATCGTCAAGCGCCTTCATAAGGAAGTCGGCGATGTGGTTAGGGAAGGCGAACTACTGATAGACATTTCGCCCCAGCCGACGCCGCTTGAGTACACAGAAGCTCAGCGCTCCATCGACGTGGCGCAAATCAACTTCGACAATGCCAACACGGCGTTCAATCGTTCCATCGAGCTCTTCGACAAGAAATTGATCTCCAAACAAGAATACGATGACCGCAAGGTCAGTTTCGAGCAGGCGCAGTTGCAACTTAATCTCGCCAAAGAGCGGATGCAGTTGCTTGAGAACGGCGCCATCAAGACTGCCAATGTTAATGTCGAGAGTACGATCCGCTCCCCCATCACCGGGTCGGTACTTTCGAAAAACGTCAATGAGGGTGATCCGGTGGTGCCGCTCACCTCCTATCAGGACGGTACTGCTCTGATCACCCTTGCTGACATGACCGATTTGATCTTCCGTGGCACTGTCGATGAGATCGATGTCGGCAAGCTCACCGAAGGTATGCCCGTGACTTTGAAGGTTGGCGCATTACCGAAGGATACTGTCAGCGGCACATTGTGGCGGATTTCCCCGAAAGCGCGCAAAGAGCAATCGGCAACTGTGTTCGATGTTGAAGTGCGATTCAAAGACGTCGACCTTTCCAAGCTCCGAGCCGGTTACTCGGCTAATGCTGAGATCATCATCAAGGAAGCGCGCGACATCATCGTAATTCCAGAACGCCTCGTAGACTTCCGCAGTGATTCGGCATTCGTTCAGGTGCTGGACTCGATCGGCGGCAAGAAAGAGCGTGCCATTGAAACCGGGCTTTCGGACGGTGTGACGATACAGGTCACGACCGGATTAGCCGAGGGTGAGATGCTGGCGGAAAAATCGGGAACAGTGAATCCGTTCTAATATGCAGTTAACATCGCTGAAACTCTACATGAAGCAGTTCCTGCATGACTTGCGGGCACAAAAACTGCGCACATTCCTGACTCTGGTCGGATTGTCGTGGGGCACTGTGACGGTAATCTGTCTGCTTGCTTTCGGCTATGGATTGCAGAACAACCAGCAGGAACAGATGAAAGGGCTTGGCGACAATATCGTCATCATGTGGGCAAGCAACACCAGCAAACCGTATGCGGGTTATCCCAAGGGCCGTTGGTTTGGTTTTGTCCCTGAAGACATCAACATGATGCGGCAGAACATTCCAGAGCTTGAAGCCGTCTCGGGTGAGTTTCAACGCGGTAACATCACGATTCGCAATGGTAAGAAATCGAAACTCATCCAAATTTCCGGCGTTGATCCGGAGTTCGCACCGATGCGGACCATTGCTCCTGAGCCGGGCGGGCGATTCTTGAATGACATCGATGTCAACGACAAGCGTCGCGTTATCTTCCTGGGCAACGAATTGCGCGACGAAATATTCGGAGCAGAAATTGATCCGGTGGGACAAGCAGTGTTGCTCGACAATGTACCCTACACGGTTGTGGGCGTCATGGTGAAGAAGAAGCAGGATTCGTCTTACTCGGGCCGCGACAAGGATAAGGGCTTCGTTCCGACGACAACATTCCAGACTGCGTATGGCGACAGATACCTTGACAACATCGTATTTCGCGCGAAAACACTGGAGATTCACAAACAAGCAGTTGACCGAACTTATGAGGTCTTTTCCAAGAGATACAAATTCGATCCGACTGATCGCGAAGCATTGGCAATGTGGGATACGGTCGAAGACAATGGCTTCATGGTGTTCTTCGTCGCGATGAGATTATTCGTCGGTTTTGTCGGTTTCATGACGCTCATGGTCGGCGGAATCGGTTTGGCTAACATCATGTATGTAGTCGTCGAAGAACGAACCAAAGAGATCGGTATCAAGATGGCGCTTGGCGCCAAGAAGGGCTTTGTGCTGTTCGGATTCATTTTCGAGACATTCATCTTAACGACGATAGGGGGCGGCATTGGCTATGGAATTGCCCAGATAATCATTTCAGTCGCGCCCATGTTTGACATCAAAGACTATGTCGGTACTCCGACTTTGTCGCTACAGGATAAACTTGCTGTTGTCGTGATTCTGGGATTCATCGGCCTGATGGCGAGTTTCTTCCCGGCACGTCGAGCTGCCAACATGAACCCGGTACAGGCGTTAAAGCTGTAGTATGATCAACTCTCTGCTGTTCGTCAGGTTGTTCTGGCGCGACTTGCGCGCCAACAAGAAGCGCATGACGCTTACGCTGATTGCGGTGCTGTGGGGTACATTGTCAATCGTACTGTTGCTGGCATTTGCAGAAGGCCTCAAGGCGCAATTCGCCGAGAATAGCAAAGGACTTGGCGAAGGCATCCTGATAATTTGGGGTGGCCAGACAACGGTTCCATACGAAGGTCTTGGCAAGGGACGGCGAATTCGATTCTACCCCGAAGACTTGCAAGAAATCCAGCGGCAGATTCCCGAAATCGAAAAGGTCGGAGCTGACTACTTCAATTGGGGGACATCGATCAGCTATGGAAAGAAGACCATCTCTGGAAGAACCAACGGACTATTCCCAAGTTTCGAAACGATGCGGGCACACTATCCGATGCCGGGTGGACGCTTCATCAATGAACTGGACATGAGCAAACGCCGCCGAGTGGCATTTCTGGGCGATAAGATGGCGACGGAGCTGTTTGGGATTGAGGACCCTGTCGGCAAGATTATCACAATCGACAATATGCCGTTTACCGTTATTGGTGTGCAGGTCAAGAAACAGCAGATGGGTTCCTATTCCGGTCCCGACAACAACAAAGTTGCAATTCCCGCGACTACACATTCGGCAATCTGGGGCAATCTCCGGTATAACAACCTTGTGATCAAGCCGCGCGATGTAAACCAATCGGAGTTTGTTAAGTCGCGAATCTACGAGGTCGTCGGCAAGCGGCAGAAATTTGATCCGAAGGACAAGGCCGCAATGTCGATCTGGGATGTAATCGAGGGTCAGAAAACGATGGACAAAATCATGCTGGGACTTCAAGTGTTTTTCGGCGTGATGGGTTTCTTCTCATTGTCGATTGCCGGAGTCGGAGTCGCCAATATTATGTATGCTGCCATCAAAGAGCGTACTGTGGAGATCGGTGTCAAGATGGCCCTCGGCGCCAAGAAGCGCCAGATTATGGGACAGTTTATTCTTGAAGCAGTTCTGATTTGCGGTATCGGCGGGCTCATCGGAATACTGGTGGCGCAGGGCGTATGCGGGTTCTTTGAAAGAGTAGACCTCAACAACGAGGCACTGACATGGTTAGGGAAACCGACTATTTCGATGACAATAGGTTTGGTAACAGTTACGATTCTTGGATTCATCGGCCTGATTGCGGGGTTCTTCCCGGCGCGAAGAGCGGCTTCGGTGAACCCGGTTGAATCGCTGAGATACGAGTAAGCACGAGGTAATGACACAATGATAAAGATGAACGGCATTAGAAAACTCTACGCCACCGGCAAGGTCGCAGTTGAAGCTCTCAAGGGATTGGATCTTGAACTAAAGGGCGGCGAATTTGTCAGTATTGTCGGACCGTCCGGTTCCGGCAAATCGACTCTGATGAATATCGTCGGGTGTCTGGATACGCCATCCGAGGGTGAATTCTTCCTCGATGGCGAGCGGGTAGACCAATTCAATGGTAATCAACTTGCCGAAGTCCGGAACAAGAAGATTGGATTTGTATTTCAGAACTTCAACTTGTTGCCGTATGCGACTGCTTACGAAAATGTCGAATTGCCGATGATCTTCGCCGGTGCATCCCAGAAAGATAGAAAAGAGACTGTCACGCGGTTGCTTACTCGCGTCGGGCTCGGTGACCGTATGGACCACAAGCCGACAGAATTGTCCGGCGGTGAAATGCAGCGCGTGGCGATTGCTCGTGCGTTGGCAAACAGCCCAAAACTAATCCTCGCAGACGAGCCCACAGGCAACCTCGACTCCAGATCTGGAGCGGAGATTATGAATATCTTCGAAGAGCTGTGGAAGTCGGGAACGACGATACTGATGATTACCCACGACCCTAATGTCGCCAAGCGGACCAAACGGACGATCATGATCAAGGACGGCGTCATTGTGCAGTCCCTTAATGGCAACGGAAACGGCTCATCCGAGCAACATTAGGGCGGTAAATTGGGCAATCTGCGCCCTAATTGCCTCAAAATTCTGGTCATTCCTCACTAAACACATTAGTATAAGTCTTGATGGCGAAACTGCATTGTCTGGATCTGGTCAAGACCTATCGCAAACGCAAGGTCGTTAACGAAATCTCGATCGAAGTCAACCAAGGCGAGGTTGTTGGACTTCTCGGACCGAACGGCGCCGGCAAGACAACGACATTCTATATGGTGATCGGATTCATCCGTCCGCAGTCAGGCAAGGTTCTGCTGGATGACCGGGTTATCACCGGATTGGCTATGTATCGCCGCGCCCGATTGGGTATAGGCTATCTAGCGCAGGAACCATCGATTTTCAGGAAATTGACCGTTTGGCAGAATGTCATGGCGGTTGCGGAAACGCTTAGATTGCGCAAGAAGGAACGTGTCGAGCGGGTTACTGGGATATTGGAAGAACTGGATGTTCTGCGTCTCGCCAAGTCCAAAGGATATCAGCTTTCGGGTGGCGAACGTCGCAGGGTCGAAATTGCCCGCGCGTTGGTTCTAAGGCCAAGTTTCTTGCTCCTGGATGAGCCATTTGCCGGAATCGACCCAATTGCAGTAGAGGATATTCAGCGTATAATAGATACCTTGAAGAACAAGGGACTCGGAATTCTAATTACTGACCACAATGTACGCGAGACATTGCAAACAATTGATCGGGCTTACATCATGTGCGATGGCAAGATACTTAAGGCTGGAACGGCGGAGTATTTGGCATCAGATCCGGAAGCCTGAAAGATTTATCTGGGCGAGAGTTTCCGGTTAAATTGACCGCGAGATTAGCCGATAACTGAAGTAACAGATAGCAGGAAGCGTTAACATCATACAGGGCAACTAGATAATATGCGATTGGAACTGACTCAGAAACTCTCACTCAAGCTCGCTCCACAGCTCATTCAATCGCTGAAAATGCTCCAGATGCCGATCCTCAAGCTCGAGCAGGTGTTGCGCCAAGAACTCTCGGTCAATCCTCTCCTTGAAGAAATCGAAGTCCAGGAACTCGAACTCGAGCAAGACAAAGCTGCTACTGATCTCGTAGCCGAGACTCCCGCCAAAAAAGACGATGAGAAGATTGACTGGGATGAATATCTCCGCGACAATGAAGACTACAATTATAAAGAATTCAAGACCGGTGACGGCGAAGAGATGCCGGAGTTTAGCGTTGCCGGTGAAAAGTCTCTCTATGAACATCTGCTTGAGCAGTTAACCTATCTCAAACTTACGGGAGATGATATCGAAATCGGCGAGTTTATCATTGGTAATATCGATGAGGCCGGTTATCTCTCCTGTTCGATTGAAGAATTGGGCGAGCAGCTCAAGGTCGATCCGGAAAAGGTCGAGCGGATACTGATCAAGATTCAGCGTTTTGACCCGCCCGGTGTCGGTGCGCGCGACTTAAAAGAGTCGTTATTGCTGCAGTTGCGTGATCGCCACATCGATAACAATCTGGTCTATCGAATCGTCGAAGAGCATCTCGAATCACTCGATAAGAAGAGCTTCCAACAGCTATCGAAATCAATGGGCGTTTCGCTCGAGCGGGTGCAAGAAGCAATGGAAGTCATCAAAGGACTTTCGCCGCGTCCGGCTTATGGCCGTTTCTCGCGTGCCGCCGCCGCAGTTGTCCCAGACTTGATTGTCGACAAGGTCGGTGATGAGTGGGTGATTTCGCACAATGACCGCAACATCCCGCAACTGCGCGTTAACGCCGGTTACAAGGAACTGCTCAAACGCGGCAATAATACACCCAAAGAGACAAAGGTATATGTCCGCGAGAAACTCGAACAAGCTCGCTGGCTGTTGAATGCCATCAACCAGCGTCGCAACACAATGATTCGCGTCATGCATGCCATTGTGACAGAGCAGATGGAGTGGTTTGAGCGCGGAGTAGAGCATCTTCGCCCGCTCACTATGGAAGACATCGCCACCATCGTCGAAATGAATGTGGCCACGATTTCGCGTGTATCCTCCGACAAGTACGTGCAGACTCCGCACGGCGTCTTTGAGATAAAATACTTCTTCAACTCCGGTGTGAAAATGCAGGATGGCGAAGAGGTAGCCAAGCGTTCGGTGAAGCAGCTAATTGAGGAAATCATCGCCAAGGAAGACGCGGCCAAACCGTTGTCGGATCAGGAGATATTCCAGATGCTGACCGAAAAGGATATCAAGATCGCCCGGCGCACGGTCACCAAATACCGCGAAGAACTCAAAATCTTGCCGGCGCGTTTCCGCCGCCGTGCAACCTAAAAAGTGATCGCGCCGGCAGAGGCGCTTTCGGACCCGATTGGCATTTTTTGATAGAAGAGCACATGGTCCTCCAGAATCAACTTTCTTTTCTTTCGAAACCCCGTTTAACATCATATATACAGCGCTGACCCATGGATAGAAATATGGCATTGGAAATGGTGCGGGTGACTGAGGCGGCAGCGCTTTCCTGTGCCCAGTGGATGGGGCGCGGCGACAAAGACTCAGCCGACCGGGCTGCTGTCGAGTCGATGCGCGAACGCTTCAATGCCCTCGATTTCAATGGCACAGTGGTAATCGGCGAAGGGGAACGCGACGAGGCACCGATGCTCTATATCGGCGAGAAGGTCGGCAAAGGCACCGGCAAGGCGATGGATATTGCCCTTGACCCTCTGGAATGCACCGATTCTTGCGCTTATGGCCGCCCGAACGCCATGTCGGTCGTGGCCTTGGGACCGAGCGGATGCTTCCTGCACGCTCCGGATACCTACATGGAGAAGATCGCTGTCGGGTATCAGGCGCGCGAAGCTATCGACCTCGACAAGCCGTTTGAGACCAACCTCCAGCAGATTCGCGAAGCCAAGAAGATGAAAATGGAAGAGTTGACGATTGCCGTCCTCGACCGGCCGCGACATAATGATTTAATTGCACGAATTAGGAAACTTGGAGCCCGTATCCGGCTTATATCAGATGGGGACGTTTCGGCAGCAATTGCCACTGCCCGGCCCGATACCGGCGTAGATGTATTGATGGGTATCGGCGGCGCCCCGGAAGGCGTTTTGGCTGCGGCGGCATTACGATGCCTCGGTGGAGAGATACAGGGCAAATTGCGCTTTCAGAACAACGAAGAGCGCGAGCGCGCGACCAGAATGGGTGTCAAAGATCTGGACAAGATTTACAAGTCCGACGAACTGGCGATGGGACACGATGTGATGTTCTGTGCGACCGGCGTCACCGACGGCGAACTGCTCGATGGAGTACGGTTCAGCCGCGAAGGCTCAAACACCCACTCGGTGGTGATGCGCCTGCAAACACGCACGATCCGTTTTATCGAAACATTTCACCACTATCACAGTGGACCTGAATAAACTTTTTCGAAGGATAATATCCTTCAGTGGGAAAGGAGCCGTTTATGCAAATCAAAGTCACCGGACGGCGTTATGAAGTGGAGGACAAGATCAAGGCGCGGGCAATTAGTGAAATCGAGAAGTTGGATAAGTTTTTCGACAACATTATTTCCGCCAATCTCGTGCTGTCGCAGGACGCGTTTCGCTGCGAGGGCGAGTTGACCATGACGGTCTCAAAATCGAAATTAGTGTCGAAGGCTTCGACTGAAGATATGTTCGCAACTATCGAAATGGTGACAGATAAGATGGCTGCGCAACTGAAGAAGCACAAAGGCAAACTCAAAGAGCGCGATCAGAAGGGTCTTTCTGAGAAGAAAGCCAAGGTTGACCTTTCAACAAAGGTTGACGAGGTCGAGTACTAAGCGCTGATTCTGAAATTGTATCCAGAAATAACGGCGGTGGGAAGCGATTCCTGCCGCCGTTTTGTTGTCTAAACCGAGCGCAAATGAAGCAAGAAGTCTGTGGGTCCGACTTCAGTCGGACATTTGCATTGACCACCATGAACAACGCACAGCAAACATCGGCGTCTGTTACCTGCCTGTAAGCCTACTGGAGTTTCTCAAGTCCTCTCTTGAGGTCATAGTCGGGAGTACTGGGATCGAGAGGAAGCACCTTTCTCAGCTTCGAATGTAGAAGCGGAGGTAGCGGAGGCGGGAATTCGATTCCGTTTTCGTTACAAACACGTTCCAGCGCCGGCCAGCCGACCATCGTGAGAGCGCGTCTCTCGATTATGTTTGCTGAATCAGGCTCGACAATTGTGGAATCCTTTTCTAACCGGGCTCTGAACGGCTCAGAAAGTTGGAAGAGAAAGATAGAGATTGCCGTAATGCGTATTCCGAATTCAGACACAAACTCCGGGTCATACTCGTCCGAATTGACGTATCTTACAAACACCGAGTCAAATGATTGTGTCGATCGGCCCTTGGTCTTGTAGCCGAGTCCCGTGATGAACTTGATCAGCGCAGTATCGTCCTTCCATCTGCGCAAGGTATTCATCACTTCAAGTGCTTTGCTTTGAGTAGAATCGTGAACCGCTGTCGAGGTTTTCGCCATTGTATCGGTTACAGGCTGCGATGTGACATTCTTGTCCTGAGCTTGCGCGTCTTGGCACAAGCCCAGTGCGACAAGAAATAGAATGACAGCCAAAGGTCGTATCATTTCAATAGTCCTATTTCACCTTAGTCGAAACGAGTATGTACGTGACGTCTGCCGACCACGGACTATCCCACCGCAAGCGGTGGGGCACCTGTCTCTGACTTGACTTCTGGGACGGCCGATGGGCGTCTGCCACCCACGGAGCCTCATCCGTCCTGCTCAAATCTATATTATTTATTGCTTTTCACATTCAAGCGCATAGATTGACTTCCGAGGAAAGCAATTATGGCCGCACTTACCGTTGAAAAATTAATGAAAGAACGTCGAGAGATTCTCGACATGACGCTACTTGCCGGCGCCGAAGGCGTCGACCGCGCAATCCAAACCAACGAAATCTTCCGCCCAGGTCTGGCGTTGGCAGGTTATACCGACAGATTTGCCTATAAGCGCGTGCAGGTATTCGGTGAAACCGAGCTGACATATCTGACTTCGCTGTCGCCGAAACAGCGCACCGAATCGATGGAGAAACTCACTTCGTTTCCGGTGCCGGTTTTGGTTGTGACCAAGGGAATCGCTCCGACAAAGGAAATGATGGAAGTTGCCGACCGCGCCAAAGTGCCGCTATTGTCAACGCGGATGTCGACAACCGACTTCATCACGCGCCTTTCGACAATTCTCGATAACATCTTCGCGCCATCAATAACCAAGCACGGCACGCTCGTCGATGTGTACGGCGTCGGCCTGTTGTATACCGGCAAGTCGGGAATCGGCAAATCGGAATGCGCACTCGACTTGGTCGAGCGCGGACATCGCCTGGTCGCCGACGACATGGTCAAGATCACCCGCAAAGCGCAATCGACAATCATCGGGCAGAGCAACGAACTGCTGGGGCATCACATGGAAGTGCGCGGCATCGGCGTAATTGATATCGAGAAGCTGTTTGGTATTCGCGCTATCCGTTTGCAGAAGCGCGTCGAGGTTGAGGTCCGGCTCTCGGTCTGGGAAGGCGGCTCGCAGTATGAACGCCTTGGATTGGAAGAGCGCTACACGACGGTGCTTGGCGTTGAAATTCCGGTCGTCACGATTCCGATTTCGCCCGGCAAGAATATCACCGTCATTTCCGAAGTGATCGCGATGAATCATATGCTCAAGGTCTATGGTGAAAACGCGGCGGAAGCGTTGTCCAAGCGCCTGTCGGAACGCATCCACCGCCAGCAAATGACGATGGACTATCTCGAGTCGGATTTCGAATAGCTGAATCACCGTATCCCGTTGATATGATGTGCCTTCCCGGCGGCAAGCTCGCCGGAGCGTTCCGATTTCTGGAACTGTAACTCCCCCAACACCGTTTAATGTATCGAATCGAATTCGCTGGTGAACTTACCGGCGGGTTGCGTATAATGTAGCGATATGACGCAGGTAGAAGCGTCGCTTGAAGTGAAAGTGATGGAGGTTTTGAAATAATGAACACAATGAAAACGACCTTCCTGATGGCCTTGTTGATGGTATTGGCTGTCGGGATTGGTTACGCGCTGGGCGGTCAAGGCGGAATGGTAATCGCCTTCGTCTTCGCGCTGGGAATGAACTTTTTCAGTTATTGGTTCTCGGACAAGATCGTCCTCAAGATGTACAAGGCGCAGGAAGTCACCGAAGCCCAGCAGCCGCGTCTTTACAATATGGTGCGCGAATTGGCACAGCGGGCAGAGTTGCCGATGCCCAAGGTTTACATCGTTCCGAACGACACACCGAACGCATTCGCGACCGGTCGTAATCCGGAGCACGCGGCGGTAGCTGTCACGCAGGGAATCATGCGCATTCTGACCGAGCCGGAACTTCGCGGTGTGCTTGGCCACGAGCTGGCGCATATCAAGCATCGCGATATTTTGATCGGCACCATCGCGGCAGTGTTTGCCGGTGCGATTTCGATGCTGGCCCACATGGCGCAATTTGCGGCGATTTTCGGCGGCGGACGATCCGACAACGATCGCGGCGGTTCGCCGATAGCTGTCATCGCGATGGCGATTATCGCGCCGATTGCGGCGATGATGATTCAGATGGCAATTTCGCGTTCGCGCGAATACTTAGCCGATGCCGGCGGCGCCAAGTATCATGGCAATCCCAATGATTTGGCGAATGCTCTGCGCAAGCTGCATACAGCGGCGCAAAAAGTGCCGATGGATGCCTCCCCAGCGACGGCGCATATGTTCATCGTCAATCCGCTCTTTGGCCGCGGCGGGATCACCAGTTTGTTCTCAACGCATCCGCCGATGGAAGAGCGCGTCAAGCGGCTTGAGCAGATGAGATTTGCATAATACAGTATTCGTAAGTATGTGAAATGGTGAGCGGCAGATGGCAACGTCTGCCGCTTTATTATTGTGGCGGATTGTGACCAGGATATCGTCAAAAATATCCCTAACCACCCCACCCAACAAAACCATACATTTTCCCACCAAGAGCATCTTAACCGCAGATTCGCGGAGGAATATTATGTCATCGCTTCGTTACAAAAAATCGACTTCTTCATATCTCTTAATCATCGCGTTTATCATCGCATTGGCTGCGACACTGACCGCACAGGAATCACCACAACCGCCGATGGCGACCAAAATTCCCAAGGCCGACACGACTCTCGGTGATGTGCGCATCGACGACTACTTCTGGCTGCGCGACAAATCTGATCCCGACGTGATGGACTATCTCGACGCTGAGAACGACTACACAGTCGCGATGATGAAAGACACTGAGGCATTACAAGAAAAGCTCTATAACGAATTAGTGGGCCGAATCAAAGAAACGGATTTGAGCGTGCCGGAACGCATTGACGACTACTACTATTATTCGCGCACCGAGCAGGGCAAGGACTATCCGATCTATTGCCGCAAGAAGGGTTCGCTTGATGGCGCCGAAGAAATTCTTCTCGACCAGAATGTTCTCGCGGCAGGCATCGGCTACTTTGATGTCGGCGGATTCTCGGTTAGTCCCAATCACGAGCTGTTGGCATACACGGTTGATACCACTGGATCGGAAGTCTACGAATTGCATGTTAAGAATCTGGTGACTGGAGAATTGCTTCCTGATCGTATCCAAAATGTCGGCACCAGCATTGCCTGGGCTAGCGACAACGCGACATTTTTCTATGATGTCATTGACGAAACGTATCGGCCGTACCGTGTCTATCGTCACGTGCTTGGCACAGAATCGACCGCGGACGTGCTGGTCTTTGAAGAACTCGATGAGCATTTCTTCCTCGATGTCACGCGCACGCGGGACAAGCAGTGGATATTAATCAGTCTTGGGAGCAAGACCTCAGCCGAAGCGTGGTTCATCAGCGCAGCGACACCGCTTGCGGAGTTCAAGGTAGTCGAGCCGCGTACAGGAGAACTGGAATATTATGTTTATCCGCACGGCGACACGTTCTTCATTTTGACCAATGACAATGCGGTCAATTTCAAGATCGTTGAGGCGCCTTCTGCAAATCCTGCAAGAAGCAACTGGAAGGAATTCATTCCTTACGACGACAAGATCAAGATTGATGCTATCTACTCATTTGCCAACCATTTGGTAATCCAGCAGCGTCAGAATGGCCTTCAGGAAATGAAAGTGGTCAACCTGAAAGACAAGACCGCTCACAATGTGGAATTTCCAGAACAGACCTACTCAATTGCCGGTGACGCCAATCCGGAATTCAACATAAGTCTGCTGAGATTTAGCTATCAATCGATGACGACTCCCAAGACCGTTTACGATTACGATATGGAGAAACGTACACGCGTGGCACTCAAGACCACCGAAGTCCTCGGCGGGTTTGATCCGGCCAACTATCAGTCGGAAAGAGTATTGGCGACAGCGCCGGATGGAGTGCAAGTTCCAGTCGCGGTCGTTTATCGCAAAGACAAGTTCAAGAAGGACGGGACGAATCCGCTCTACTTGTATGGCTACGGTGCTTATGGTGACCCGCTTGATCCGTGGTTTTCGTCGAATCGTATCAGCCTGCTCGATCGGGGAATGGTGTTCGCCATCGCACAGACACGCGGCGGCGGCGAGATGGGACGTCAATGGTATCTTGACGGCAAGCTGCTCAAGAAGAAGAACACCTTCACTGATTTCATCGCCTGTGCCGAACATCTGATCGCAGAAAAATACTGCGCCAAAGACAAAGTCGTAGCGAATGGTGCTTCCGCAGGCGGTTTGTTGATTGGTGCGATCACCAACATGCGTCCCGACCTCTGGAAGGCGACAATCGGGGACGTGCCGTTTGTCGATTTGATCAACACAATGCTCGACCCGACGATTCCATTGACAGTCACCGAATGGGAAGAGTGGGGCAATCCGGCAGAAGCCGATTACTACCCCTACATGAAATCGTATTCGCCGTATGACAATGTTGTCGCGAAGGACTATCCACACATTCTGATAACGACAAGTTTGAACGATCCGCGTGTTGCTTATTGGGAGCCCGCGAAGTGGTGTGCCAAGTTGCGTGCCAACAAAACTGATAGTAATTTACTCTTGTTCAAGATCGATCTTGATGCTGGACACGGCGGAGCGTCGGGTAGGTATCAACAATTCCGGGAGATCGCGTTCGAATATGCGTTCGTACTCAAGGTCTTAGGAATAACAGACTGAAGAAGCCCGATATCAATCCGTAACGGCTTTGTACCGAGTGCAGACTTGGTCCGTATAACACTATGAACAAAAAGGGATTAGGCGGCTAAGGGAGTGCCTGCCTTTACCGATAATAGAATAGAAATATTCTCGATCGGGTGAAGGCGCATTGACTCAGTCTATAAGAACACTCTTTCCACGCTTGGAAAACATCTATATCGGCTCGCGGGCTATTACTGCAGCTGCGGTAGTTGCCTGGATGCTGTCGACTTCGACAGCAAACGAGGTCCAGCGCGAGATTTCTTTTGCGTTGGTGATATTTGCGCTGCATCTCTCGATCTTCTCGTTGATCTGGAAGTACAAGCCGAAGATCATCTCTGAGGTTTTTACTTACTCTTTGATCTTCGATGTCATCTTCGTCACATACTTGATCAAGTTCACCGGCGGCGCTGAGTCCAGTTTCTATCTCCTGTATTACTTGAACATCATGTTCTCGGCATACTATTTCAATTTGAATTTCTGTGTCGGCATTTCGATTGCGGTAACCACGTTGTATATGATCAGCAACCCGGAGCTGTTAACCCAAGTGTCACCAGTAGAACTTGGACTGCGTCTCGGTTTTGCCTGGTTCTTTGCTTATGCAGTGGGTTTTGTGTCGCGGCACATGAAGCAGTCGGAATCCAAGTTGCTCAAGTTGCTCGACTCGCTAAATGAAAGCACGACTGAACTGGAACGATCGCAGGCGCGCGTCGAAAAGATTTACGAAACTTCGCGGGTGCTTGGCGAAATTCACGATGACCAGGAAATTACGCACAACGTGTTCCACATCGTCGACTCGATTCTCGGCTTCGAAATGTGTTCGATTCAGCTCTGCTCGCCGGATCTCAGCTACCTGTATGAACGCGGTCGTCTCGAGGATGGCCTGCGAAAGACCTCGCATCTGCGCGAGATAATCGCATTGGACGGTCTTGTGGGCGAAGTTGTTCACACAGCCGAATCGAAAAGACTGATTGATCTTGACCAAAACGAGGGCTATATTCCGACTATCAAGGACGCCAAGAGTGCACTAATTGTGCCGATGATCTCACATGGAAGGGTGATTGGTATTCTTCAAGCCGAATCTACACGAGTGAATCGCTTCAGCGATATCGACCAAAAGGTTGCTTCGATTCTTGCAGCATCTGCAGCGATGGCGTATGAAAACAGCCGCCTCCACAACGAACTCGAAAAGATGGTCGTCATCGACGACCTGACCGGAGTATACAACTACCGTTATTTCTCCGACCGGCTTGCCGACGAAATCAAACGCGCCACCCGCTACCGTCAGCCGCTGTCGCTAATCATGGTTGATATCGATTGGTTTAAGCGCATTAACGACACCTATGGGCATGAGTGCGGAAACGTTATCCTCAAGGGTATTGTCCGCGTCGCCGCTTCCAACATTCGCGATACCGATACGCTGGCGCGGTACGGCGGTGAAGAGTTTATCATCATCCTGCCTCAAACAGATCACGATGATGCACGGACCATTGCCGAGCGTATACGCTCCGAAATCGAACGGTCGACATTTGGCGACGGTATCAAGCATCCCAAATTGAACGCCACCGTATCAGTCGGTATCACGACATATCCCGACAACGGACATGGCGAAGATGAACTCGTGCAGCTGGTCGACCGGGCCATGTATCTCGCCAAAGGCAGCGGAAAGAACGCCGTAGTCACAGTCTAATGAGCGAACTTCGCCGCCAACTGGGCTCATTGATCGTCTGCGGTTTCGACAATGCTGTACTTCCCGCAAATCTGAATTCGCTTCTCGAGCAAGGCAGCTTGGGCGGAATCATACTCTTCGCCCGGAACTATGTCTCTTCTTCCAAGCTAACCAGTCTTACCAAGACAATCTCAGCAGTTTCAAATGGAAGAGCCTTTATCGCTGTCGACCAGGAAGGCGGTCGTGTCGTGCGTTTTGACGGCGATTTTCCGGTGTTTCCGTCACCCCTCCATTTCGGAAAACGCAATGACCTTGAAGGATTGTTAAACGGGACAAGTGTTACTGCGAAAGCACTGCGCACGCATGGAGTGAATTTGAACCTCGTCCCGGTATGCGATTTGGATCCCGAGGATTCGGCTCATGTACTTCATTCGCGGGCTTTTTCGCACGATGTTAAGATTGCCTCTGATTGCGCCAAAGCTCAAGTTGAAGTGCTCAAAGCAAACAACGTAATCTCCTGCGCCAAACATTTTCCGGGACTCGCATCCGCAACCGGCGATCCCCACTTCCAGGTGTCGTTTTCAGCAAGGACACTTGAGGAGTTTCGCAAATCCGACTATGAGCCGTTTCGTGCGGCAATTGCTGCCGGAGTCGATATGATTATGCCGACACACTTGCGCGCGCCGGCACTTGACGAAAGCAACATCGTGACTTTCAGCCACAAAGTGTTGCAGGACGAACTGCGCGGACATCTTGGATTCACCGGGCTGATCATAAGCGACGACTTGCAGATGCTTGGCGCACTTGAAGGTGTTAGCCAAATTGAAGCGGGGAAGTTGGCGCTCGCAGCCGGATGTGATTTGCTAATCTATGCTAATCTGCAAGAAACGATAGAGAGTCTTCTTGATGGTCTGGAAGCTTGCGCTACCGCTGACGACAAGCTGCGTGAGCGAATTTCCGAAAGCTATCAACGAGTCGTTGCGTTTCAGAACAATAATCCGCAATACTTCTCCGCATGAAATCGCTGTCGTTGGAATCACTTCTCCGGAAAGAAACCCGCATGACGTTGGGTTTGATGTCCGGCACCTCAGCGGATGGTCTTGATATTGCGTACTGCGAGGTCAACGCACAAAAACGCTCACTCAAGAATCTCGCGAGCGCGACAATATCTTATCCCGTACCGCTTCAAGAGACGGTTCTCAAAATTGCGCGCGACGCGAGCGTGAATCTATCCGAGTTAATCGGACTCTCATATTATCTCGGCCATTTCTACGCAGATGCGATTGAGCAATTCTGCCGCGAACACGACCTCCCTACAGACAAGATTGATCTCATCGGAAGCCACGGTCAGACCATTGCGCACTTATCAATGCCGATTCAATTTCTTGACCGCAAAGTTTGCGGCACGCTTCAGATCGGTGAAGCCGAAGTCATTGCAAAGCGACTTGGTGCGGTCACCATCTCCGATTTTCGCAGTGGCGACATTGCCGTAGGCGGGTCGGGGGCGCCTTTGGCGCCAATATATCATCAGGCAATTTTCGCCCGTGAAGGTGAAACTAATGTCGCTGTCAACATCGGCGGGATCGCGAACATTACAGTCCTCAAGAGCAATGGCGAGTGCGTTGCATCCGACACCGGTCCGGGAAACTCTCTCCTCGATACTGTCGTTAGGCAACGAACGGGAAAGCACTTCGATGCCGACGGCGCATTGGCGTCTTCTGGAGCAATTGATGCAAAGTTGCTGGATGAGTTGCTAAGGGCTGAAATTTTCCAGCGCAGACTACCGGTATCGCACGATCGAGGCGAGGTATTGCGTATTCTTGAATATCAGACAGTCGCGTCGCAACTTGCAAATCTCGACACTCAATCAGCACTTGCAACATTAAGTGAAATGACTGCGCTATCAATTAAACACGCAACAGAACATCTGCTCGACGGAGCAAGAGCAACATCTGTCATAGTCTGCGGCGGCGGTGCGCACAACCGATTCCTGATGTCGCGTTTGCGGCATCATTTTGAAGGTGTGAAAGTGGAAGGCGCAGACGCATTCTCATCGAATGTTGACTTTGTGGAAGCTGAAGCATTTGCGTATCTTGCCAACCTGACGTTGAACTCACAGACCGGCAATTTGGCACAGGTCACCGGTGCATCGCGAACGGCAATCTTGGGAAAGATTTCAATGCCATGAAACTGAAGATACTTCTGATACAGATCTGCGCAATGTTGCTTGTGTCATCATGCGCCCGGATGAACTATGCACTACGACAAGAGGGCTACGATAAACTCAAGCAACCGATTATCCGAGTGCGGGTCCTTCATACGAAGAACGAAGTTCAAGTCGGTGCCAAAGGTGATTGCGTCGTACGCACCTGGAACATCAATGACGAAAAGTCGGCGTACTATTCGGCTGTCAATGTCGCGGTGAGGCCGGAAGGTCAATACCTCGCGCTGTATGATCTCAAAGGCAACCGGCTTGAATCCAAACTTCGCCGCGTAACTGTCGTTGCTGAGAAGAAGAGCTGGCTGTGGCTCGACAAACGAAAATTCCGTGGCATCTTCGAGTTCTACTCCGACGGTCACGATACGATGTATGTTGTCAACGTGCTGCATGTCGAGGACTACCTTCGCGGCGTATTGGCGCCGGAGATCGGCAGGCGCAAGCCGGAGGAGATTGAGGCGGTGAAGGCTCAAGCGGTCGCGGCAAGGACTTATGCCTTGGCGACACGCAACAAGTATCCGGACAAGGAATATGATCTTGTTAACGAAATTCTCGATCAGGTGTACACCGGCGTCGAGGGCGAATTTCGCCTTTGCGACAACGCACTCAAGCAGACACGTGGGGAAGTGATGAAGGCCGACGGCAATCTCATCGATGCCTTCTATCACTCGACTTGCGGTGGTCATACTGACAACATTGAAGACGTGTGGGAGAAGAGCGCGAAGTCATATCTCAAGAGTGTGGAGGACGACACTTTCTGCAACTGGTCAAAGTACTACACGTGGGACGAAGAGTTTCCGGCAGCGACACTGCTCGGCAATGTCCGCAGCTATCTGAAGTCCACCGGGAGGACAAGCTCGCGCCTTGGCAGCCAACTGCAGGATCTGCAAATTGAGTCGCGTTCTATTGGCGGCCGTATAGCTTCGTTGAATATTGTCACCGAAGCAGGTAAGACGAATCTTGGCAAAGATATCATTCGCTGGGCATTTGCCCGTCCCGGATTACCGGGCATTCTCAGATCATCGGACTTCGAACTGGACCTAAAGCGTAACGCCAATGGCCGAATTTCGACCGTTTCGATTCATGGCCGAGGCTACGGGCACGGTGTCGGTATGTGTCAATGCGGAGCAATTGGTCGTGCGCGAGCGGGTCTGCCATACGACCAAATCCTAACCCATTACTACACCGGCGTACAGATTCAAAAATTGTATTGAACAAGATCAAACAACTTTCATATCTAAGGGGGATGCGAAAGTATGTTCTGATTCTATGTGTTGCCGTAACGGTTGCTTTCTGCGTAAGCGCCGAACTGCAAGCCAGTATCAAAAACCGCCCCTTTTCGTTACAGCTTGTTCTGAATGGAATCCAGCCGGCACTTAACGACTCCGCCCAAATCTGGCTATTCAGTCCGTACTGGGGCGCCGATGTGCAGTACATGGTTTCACAACAATTCGCGATTGTCGGCGCATTTCGCAGCGGCAAGATCTACAACGACTCTGTCAGCACATCACTCTTTAAGTTCAACAATGATCGCGCCAATCGACGTTGGTCGCTCACCGGAATTTCTCTTGGTCCAAAATTCTATCTAAATCAACGCGGGCATACGACGCCGTATGCTCAGGCTCGATTTGAAATGCTACTCTGGAACATCAAGTCACATCCTGCCAATGAAGCAATCGTCGTAGAAAACACCGACGGCAATGCCCGAGATTACAAGGCAACCGAGTTTGGTATTACAATTGGACTGGGGCTGGAGCAGCTTCTCACTGATCGCGTCGCGTTCTCTCTGGGAGCGGAATACACGCACTTTGCCGGCATCGGCGCTGACTTTGCACAGTGGGTAAAGAACTCGCGTTCTCGCGCCATTCTCCAATTCGGTATCGGGGTTTCCATCCACTTCGGCGGCAAGGGCCGGAGTATGCTTGAAGAAGCCGAAAAGAAACCGCAGAATCCAAATCGCATCAGTCGCAAGGTCTATGAAGAAGATGCAGATGAAGAGAAAGACACTGTTATAGCTGTGCCGCCGCCTGTGCCGGTGCGAGTTGATACGGTGCAATCGGTACCGGCTCTTGTGGCTCCGCCTGATACCGACAAAGATTCTGATGGTGTGGTCGATCTGCTCGACAAATGTAAGAACACACCAATCGGCGCAATCGTTGATCGCGATGGTTGTCCGCTCGACTCCGATAATGACAAGATTTTTGACGGAATCGACCGCTGTCCGCAGACATTGCCGGCTGATGTTCGACATGTCGATAGCACGGGATGTGCTCCTGACTCAGACGGCGACGGAATTGCCGACCATCGCGACTTGTGTCCGAGTACGGCCAAGGGAGTCGCCGTCGACAGCAACGGCTGTGTCTTGGACTTAGACAATGATGGCGTGGAAAACTCGATAGACAAGTGCCCTGATTCTTCAAAGGAGCTTCCAATTAATCAGGATGGCTGTCCCGATCTGGTGAAGATATTTGAGAAGCAAGTCTTCCACAAACTCTTCGATGCCGGTGAGGTAAAAATTAGATCTGATCAGACTGCGGTGTTTGATTCCATTGTGAAGATGCTGAAGATGTTTCCCGAAGTCTCGGTAATGGTCAATGGGTACACGGACGACGTCGGTCCTGATGACGGCAATTTGCAGCTATCACAGAAACGTGCCGACGCTGTGAAGAACTACCTGGCAAGTGCCGGTGTGGCAGATAGCCGAATCACATCTATTGGACGCGGCGAAAGCAATTTCATGGCTTCAAACAGAACGAGGAATGGACGCGAGCAGAATCGTCGCATCGAGCTTGAATTCAAATTCTGAGTAGTCTGACCGCTATTGTACAGCAACAGCTTCAGCGACGACTGGAGATTTCCTGCGGAATACTCTGATCACGATTGCACCAACGCCCACTGACCACGCCCCCAGATAAATGAACCATCCAAGCACCGGTATCTTGAATAAGAGCGCGAGAATGAGCATGCCGAGTACCAACGACCAACCCAGTGAGACCTTCTTGCCTTTGCGAATGAGTCCGATGAGAAATGCACCGAGTGCAATCGAGGCGAAAACTTTTCCAATGAAGAAGAGAAGGGCATAGACGGTAAATCCGGCTAGCGCGACCGGCAGTCCGAGCAGGGTAATCCCGGTCAGTACAATCAACACCGGCATCAGTGCAATGATCGCGAGTCCAAGGAACCCGGACACCGCGCCGTTCGTGCGTATCTCATCGACAACCGAATAGACTGCTCCACGACTAATGACAATCACGAGAATCCCCGTCAGGATCGAGCCGACGAGAAACACTATCGACCAGAGTATCCCTCCCGGCGGTGGTATCCAATCGGCAATCCCGCCGGATTCGCCATCGCTGGTGCGTTTCTTCCACCGCGTTTCGCCGAGAATCTGTGACTCCGCAGAGACCTTTGCTTTTGTCTTCGATTCATAATTGAAATCGCCGCCGATGTAGGCACCGGGAGCGATTGATATCTTGTTGGCCTCGATCTTGAGGTTGCCCTCGATACGGCCAGTCACAGTCACAATGTTGGCATATACATAGGCGTCGGATCCGATGGTGCCATCGAGAAAGACTTCCGTTCCAAAGGCTGCGATATCGCGGCCGATTTCGGCATCCGATCCGAGAGTCACTTCACTTGCGAACGCAACTACATCACCTTCCACACGGGAGCTGATGTTTACCGACTGCGCAAATGCGCGCAAGGAACGGCAGATTTCACCGTTCACGGCGATGCGCTGACCGACTGCATTCAAGTTACCATCGATCATGCCGTCAAAAGAGAGGGTCCGTGATGCTGCCAGCAGATCGCCATACAGGTTACCGTCGAAGTTGACGGTACCGGCGGCCAACATCAGGTCTTCCTGAATGTCGCCGCTCAGATATATTTCGTCAGATGATTGGAATCGAAATGCAAAAAGGGGACTGCTAACAACGAGTCCGATGATTACGGTAATGATGATATCGCGAACGCAAAGTAACCGCACTAATTGATTTCTCCCTTAGTTAATATAACGATAACAATTCCGCGAGGTTACCTTAATCTTCAATCTTTCTGGTCGGGCTTTCGCTTGGCTTCACGGGCAACTGTGGGGATAAACGGTCCCGTCCGTTCAACCGTGGGGATACCAAGTATGGTCCGGGCATGATTCAGCGAGTCATGCAGATTGGCGTGAACATTATCATCGCCGATGGCTTTGATCAATTCGGAGCTAGTCAGCGCGAACAGTGGTTGAGCATGAACGCCGGAGAGAATCAGCGAAATCTTGTGTTTGCGGCAATTCTTAAGCACCTGTTCTAATGCGTGAATTCCGGATGAGTCTATGACCGGCACGTTGCGCATACGCAGTATCAGCACCTTGGGCGGTTTTTCGATGATCTTGATCGACTCCTCGAATTTGTAAGCTGCGCCGAAAAACAGCGGACCATTGATTTCGTATACTTCCACACCAGCCGGTACCTGCTGTTTGTTGATAGCGAGCGGGTCGTCGGATTCCTCGACGTCATCTTTGAATTCTCTGGTGATAACTCCGATGTTGGTCACTTCGGACATGCGCTTCATGAACAGAAACGCCGCGAGCACCATGCCGACTTCGATAGCGACGGTCAGATCAATCATCACTGTCAGTCCAAAGGTTGTTAGCAGTACCACGACATCGCTTTTGGGACCGCGCAGCAGACCGAGGAATGATCGCCATTCGCTCATGTTGTATGCTACTATGACCAAAATCGCGGCCAATGCTCCCAAAGGAATGAGCGACACCCATCGGCCAAAGAAAAGCATAATCAGCAAGAGCACAACTGCATGAGTCATTCCGGCGATTGGTGTACGGCCGCCGTTTTTGATGTTAGTTGCGGTACGGGCAATCGCTCCGGTGGCGGGAATGCCGCCGAAAAGCGGCGAGGCGATATTGGCAACACCTTGCGCTACCAATTCCATGTTGGAGCGGTGCTTACCTCCAATCATACCATCAGCAACAACAGCCGACAGCAATGACTCGATACCTGCCAGAATCGCGATTGTCGTCGCCGGACCAATGAGATTCTTCACGGTTTCAAAGTCGATCTTGGGAAATGTCGGAGTCGGCATCATCGACGGAATTTCACCGAAACGGCTGCCAATTGTCTCGACCGGAAGATTGAAGAGCTGAACCACTGCAGTCGCGCCGATTAGGGCAACCAAGGTTCCGGGAACGCGATGAGTGATCTTTGGCCAGATCATGATTAACAACACTGTTCCCAAGCTAATCGCAAGAGTGGATGGGTTGATCGTGTCAAGATGAAGGGGGTAGGAAATCCATTTCTCAATGAAATCGGTAGGGACATCTCCCATTTGAAGGCCGAAGAAGTCTTTTACCTGAGAAGAGAAGATAATGACGGCAATTCCCGAGGTGAACCCCACCACCACCGGATGTGGAATGAATTTTATCGCCGATCCAAAGTTCGCCAGCCCCATGATAATCAGAATGATCCCAGCCATGATTGTCGCAATCATCAACCCGTCAAGGCCATACTGAGCGACGATGCCATAGACGATTACTACAAACGCACCGGTGGGACCGCCAATCTGGACCCGGCTGCCGCCGAGCGCCGAAATCAAGAACCCCGCGATGACTGCTGTGAAAAGACCTTTTTCCGGAGAAACGCCGGAGGCAATCGCAAAAGCAATCGCAAGCGGCAATGCAACTACGCCGACTATGACCCCGGCGGTCAAGTCAGCGGTGAACTGCTGGCGGTTGTAGTTTCCTAATGTGGTAAAGAGCTTGGGTCTTAACATATCAATTCCAAGGGCGCCAAGTTATAGTACCATAAAGGCCCATGAAAGAGAAAAATGTCGCTGAATTCATTCTGCTCTTTTTTTGAACCGCCTTCTCCCGCTTTCGACAGTTAGAGCGAAGGATATGATGGAAACTGAGATTATGATGAATCCGCTTGAACAGCACAATTCCCTTTACCAGTTGGCGTACAAGAAGTTCATGAACAATGAAATGGAATATGCACGCCAGTTAGCACTCGAAGCGGTTTCTAAAGCGCATGAATTTTATCTCGATAAGCACCTGTCGGTGCCGGTAGATAAATTCAGTTGCAGGGCGCAAAGCCTTTTGGAAATGATTGAAGAGCGTTCTCAGGTGGCCAAGAAGTGAACGCTTGGGATAGGGTCGGCGGATGGCCATGGGCCTCGAGCAAACCGTCGACCCGCCCGATCCGATAAATCGCGTCCTAAACTCCACTCTCCCACACGAAGCCGAATGCCCGATTCGGCGAGAAGCGGTCCGCCCCCGACGGACCGCTTCTCTATTGTATAGCCACAATTCACATGCTGGGAAACGTATTACCTTACAGAGCAAAGGCAATCTTGACAGATTCGCTAAGGATTGTTATTCTGCCTTTCAATTAATAGGAGACCGAATTGGCAATTTCGACACGAGGACGATATGGCGTAAGAGCGCTTTTGGCGATTGTAAAAGCCAACGGTCCGCTCTCAACTGCCCATATCTCCAAATTAGAAGATATTTCGCTCCCATACTTGGAGCAGATTTTTAACAAACTCAAACGAGCCGGAATCGTTCGCGCCAAACGGGGCGCCCAGGGTGGATACCTGCTTTCACGACCTGCTGAGACAATCTCGGTAGGCGAGATCATTGCTATACTTGACGGTCCCGTAAAGTTCAGCCAGTGTCACCATCCGGACCACGAGGAAGAATGCGAGAAGAAGGACATTTGTGCGTCCCGTCGCTTTTGGTCCGATTTGGAAAACGATGTCAACAGCAAGCTACACAAGACCTCTCTGCAAGATCTCAAGAATATTGAAACCGGCCTGATCGAACAAGTGCAGGCGCACGACAGTGAAGCGAATCTACTTCGATCATAACAGCACCACGCCTCTCGATCCTCGTGTTCTTGATGCAATGATGCCGTATCTGCGCGACAACTACGGCAATGCCTCATCGGTGCATTCGGTTGGTCAGTCGGCACGTGCTGGTCTGGAGCAATCGCGCGAAAAGCTTGCGTCGTTGCTTGGCTGTCGACCGGAAGAATTGTATTTCACATCCGGAGCTACAGAGTCGAACAATATCGCCATCAAGGGTGTCGCCGAAGCACTCGCTCACAAGGGCCGTCATATCATCACGACAAAGACGGAACATCAGGCAGTGCTTGAACCGTGCAAGTATCTCGAAAAGCACGATTACGAAGTTACCTATCTCGATGTGGACTCGCAGGGCTACGTCGATGCCGACCAATTGAGTTCGTCAATTCGCAACGACACGACTCTCGTCTCGATCATCATGGCGAATAATGAAACCGGGACGTTGCAGGATATCGCAAAGTTGGCGAACATCGCCAATGAACGGAATGTGTACTTCCATACGGATGCTGTACAAGCTATTGGCAAGATGCCAGTCGACCTGAATGCGCTTGGAGTTAGACTCGCATCCGGCACAGCGCACAAGTTCTACGGACCGAAAGGAGTGGGATTTCTGTACGCGAAAGTCGGCACTCGTTTTCTGCCGCACACTCATGGCGGCGCGCACGAACGCGGCAAACGCGGCGGCACCGAGAACGTCGCAGGAGCAGTAGGAATGGCGACTGCGCTTGAGTATAGCCTGAAGGATCTCGACAGCATCTCATCACGAATTTCAATACTTGCCGAAAAGCTGACTCGTGGAGTACTCTCGACAATTCCTGATTCGCGTCTTCACGGCGACCCAAAACGTGGCAACCAGGGAACAATGTTCTTCACGTTTCCGGGTGCTGATGGCGAAGCCATCATTCTATCGCTTGATATGGCGGGAATTGCCGTGTCATCGGGTTCAGCTTGTACTTCCGGCGCTACCGAACCGTCGCATGTTCTCGTCGCGATGGGAGTTCCTCCACAGGAAGCGTCTTCCGCGATCAGATTCTCTCTTGGCAAAGACAATACCGAAGAGGAGATTGACTTTCTTCTTGAGACACTGCCTCCAATTGTAGAGCGCCTGCGTAAGATGTCACCACAGTATGTTGCGAAGTAAGAAGCGATATCATCAATGACCGATAACTCCAAAACACTCGTTGCAGTTGCCATGTCGGGCGGAATCGACAGCTCGGTAGCCGCTGTGATGCTGAAACTTCAAGGCTACAATGTTATCGGACTGACGATGAAATTGTGGGACTTCGCCGAGGTCGGCGGCGAGGACAAACAAGTCTCGCGCCGGTGTTGTTCGCTCGAGATGTTTGATGATGCCCGCAGTGTCTGCTTCAAGTATGGCATACCGCACTATGTTCTCAATATGCACAAGGATTTCCACGACACGGTGATCAACGACTTTGTCTCGGAGTATGTTCAGGGACGCACACCGAATCCCTGCGTCGTCTGCAACTACAAGATCAAATGGGAACTGCTCGAGAACAAAGTCAAGCAACTTGGCTGCGACTATCTCGCGACCGGCCACTATGCGCGTATCGAGCACGACGAAACGAATGGCCGCTACCAGATTCTCAAAGGCATCGACCCGACCCGCGACCAGTCGTACTTCCTATGGGGACTCAAGCAGGAATCGCTGGCGCGGACAATGTTTCCTCTCGGCGATCTGCACAAGACGCAAGTGCGCGATCTTGGCCGCGAATATGGGTTGATCAATGCTGAACGCGAAGAGTCGCGCGAGATTTGTTTTGTGCCCGACAACAACTACTCGCGACTGGTCGAGAAGAAACATCCCGAGCTTGCCAAGCCGGGCAACATCCGCGACACACAGGGCAAGGTCGTCGGTACGCACGAGGGATATTTCCACTACACGATCGGCCAGCGCAAGCGGATTCAGATCAACACCACCGAGAAGAAGTTCGTCACCGCGATCGATGCCGCGAACAATGAGATTGTGATCGGCGACGAGGATGATCTTTTGGTTGAGACCTTCGAGGTCAAAGAGGTCAACTGGGTGGCGAAAAACCCGACCGGAAATGGCGAGTCGTTTGAGTGTCTGGTGCGCATCCGCTATTTGCACAAACCGGTGCCGGGCACCGTCACACTCTTGACAAACGGCAATGTAGAAGTTAAACTACATGATAAGCAACGCGCGGTGACTCCCGGTCAAAGTTGCGTTTTCTACGATGACGACATCGTGCTGGGAGGCGGCAAGATCGCGTAATTACAAAAGGAAGCGTTATGTTCGCAGGCGGGATTCTAAGGGTTGGCATCTTCACACTGATTATCTCCACGACATTATTAGCAGAGTCGATACCGTTTGACTATTGGTATGGGCGGATTATTGGTGGACACCAGACGACACTTGAGTACAACGAGACCGAATGGGATCGTTCGATAATGCAGTTTAGTCATCGTATTGGCGATCGAGGTGACTTTGACGCCGCCGCCAACAGGTTCTTGAGAGTTTGGCCCGATTGGAGCGCGTCGCCAACTGCATTTGAGCCGCGTTTCTCCGGAAAGCTGCAGCTATCCAAATCAGTGCGCATTGATTTACCAACTGTCGATTACAACTGGTCGCAATGGACCAGAACTTACAGATCGGGCAGGAAAGTGTATGATTCGACCTCTGCGGATGTTAAAGTAGGGCTGACCTATCTCCAAGATGGCGGGATAAGATATGATGAGGAGAGGTCATCATTCCTCTACCTTGAGGGACCATTTCTGACAAAGGGGCAAACCTATGTGTCAGGGACGGCACGATTCAAAGGCAGAGACAAGTCGATCTATGAGCGTTCTCAGGTTCCATTCGTCAGGCTTGGCTCAGCTCAGAATCAGGACTCTGACAAGCTATACGTCTTGGACGTTACAGCGCACCGCGGCTATACTGAGAACATCGTTCTGGGAATCTCAGGACACTACAAGCGGACAACGAGAAACGAAGACATGTCAGTACTCGAATTCCGGATTAGTGGAGAGGACTTCGTAGACACAAGTGTATATACGAGGTCAGACAAAAGAACCGGAAACGAAGCGCGGTTCGCTTTTGATGCACAGTACTTGCTTAGCCCCAGCGCATGGTTTCTCGGGTCTTTTCAATATCGCCATGATGCATTCGTGCAAACTCACAAACGCGACGAGAATTGGCCTTCGTTCGAGTCTGGATACGAAGTGATGCACGAATCGTTTGGCGCTGATCTGGATCTGCGATTCAACTATTTTAGTAAGACTCCAAAAGTTGAACAACAGAAGATACTGGACAACTTCTCCGGCCATTACGACAACCAACTTGATGCCGGGACGTGGTCTCTTGAGGCTACTGCAAACTGGTCTGTCACAGAACTCCAATCCAACTACTCTACGCTCCTTGCGCTCAACACCAGTTTGGTTCGAGACATGAATGACATCAGCGTAGCCGCAAATCTCACTTATCATACTTTGCCAAACCTGCATTTCGAAGCAGGCCTATCCTTTAGAACGCAGACTGATTCCGTATTCAACTTTGCCAATCCCACGCAGTTCCAGCAACTGCGTTCGAAGTTTGCCGCGACATATCAATCGTACACATGGAACCCTCAACTTCATCGCGACATCTCCTGGGATCAAGTAAACGATTTCGACTATGTGCTGGGACCGCAGCTCAGAAGCGGCGACTGGCGAGTCTCCGCCTTCGTGTTGCCCCGTACAAGAAATCGAGTGAAACCAAGGACTGGGGTTGGCTCCCCGGAAGTTCGCACTTGACCTGGAAGGACGATTGGGAGACTGGGCTTGATGTTGCGGCGGGCGTGGTGCGCGGAATGGAGGCGGGAATGCGGATTAGATGGAATCGATCCGAGTATGAATACCCGTGGTTTTCAAGTTACATTGAAGAGCTGACTATTACGCTCGAGTGCTTCGCTTCAAGTGAAGCGCTTTCCTTCGCCTTGCCGGATTCTTCGAGAATCACTATCAGCGAGAGATTACACAATATCATAGGTCGGGTGGCTCCCCCGGGATTGGTCGCTGGCACTTAAGACTGATGTCTTTTTCTGATAGAAATCCTTCCGATTTGCCGCAATAGATACGAGGAATTGGGTGTCATATCCTTGACACCGGCGAACATCGATATTATTATAGACATAAGAATCTACATGCTCTCGACACAAAAAGGAGAATGCCATGATCGGCAAGAGAAGATTTCTCATTGGGCTAACTTTCGCGCTGTGCTTCTTCGCGCAAGCCGAAGCCGATTCGATACCGTTTGACTATTGGTATGGGCGGATTATCGGGCGCACGCAAATACAGTCGATACATGACGCCTTCAATGACGAGCGCGGGACATTGACGACAAGTCTCAGAACCGGCTATGGAGATGCGTTGAGCATAAATCTCGGGCCATTGTTAGTACTTGGTCCGACTAGCGAGTCAAACGTTTTTGAGTTGGAGTTTTTGCGTCCACAGTTGAGCGCAGTCGTCGGACTGGGACCGAGAATGCGATTGAATACTGATAATCTTGATTGGCAGGATGAATCTGAATTCGCGAGAAATGGAGTGAATTTCAATTTCACCAAACAATCACAGTTTGTCTCGGACCAAACCTTGCGAATGCTTCACAAGGATGTCGAGTATGATGCCGAACGTTCCCTCTATCATTATGATGCAGGGATTCTCATGCAGCCGGGAAATTGGAGTCTTGATGTAAGGCTGCAGACATCCATTAGTGATTACTCGCGGAACGGTCAGGGGATGCTTTATTTCTATCAGGGTGGCGATATGTTTCAGAAGGTTGTAGAGGAAAATGATTCGCGAACCTGGATAGCCCGCGCGGTATCAAGCTATGGTGTTAGTCGCAAGCTTCAACTTACATGGGGGCTGGAACACAACCATGGCAACAATCCTGTATACCGCAATAGTCATTTGTATGAGCCGAGCAACCTTGACTCGCTTGTGGCGAACTCGACAGAAGAGCGAGAGACTAAGATCCGCAATAGCGAGATATTCATCGAGCCGGTGTTTCTTCAGAGCAATCACCACTGGGCAAGTATCATGCTGGCTTACCTAAACGATAGCCGAACGGTCGTCACCGAAGCAAGGAATGGAATCAAGACTGAGAATCCGGTCACAGCGCTGACCACTAGCGCTACTGACAATGACATCTATTCGATATCGTCAAAGCACACTTGGATATCCAAGCACACTCCAATTGCTCTTCAGCAAATCCTCGATGATCACGGCGCATACTACAACCATCGGCTTGCGCCCGGAACCTTCAGGGTGAATTCATCTCTTGCCCTCAACCTCGAGCGTCGCCACTCGAAGTTGGAACGCGAACGAGTCGGAAGTCCCGTTCGCGAAGTCAGATCATATTTCACACGCGTTGACCGAATCGCGGCATGGAGCGAAGCTACCTATTTTTCGAAATACAACCTCGATCTGAAACTGCGATTTACGCTGAATCGCGAGGCAACTGGTGGCAATGAGATTGGAAACGTGGTGGCAGACTATCACACTCAAACACATAGTTTCGATTTGCAGTTGGCGTATTATTCGTTTCGTTGGAGTCCGGACAAGCGACAGTCGATCGGCTGGGAGAAGGTCAGTGACATTGACTATCTCTTAGGTCCATTGATGCAGCCGGGTGACTGGAGTGCTTCGTTATCAGTCAGGCCGCCTACACATCGTTGGACAGCGAGCTATTCCGACAATAATGTCTTCAATTTCTTCAAAGGCGAATCTGACAACAGGTGGAGCGTGACGCAAACGAGCGCTTTCGGGGTATGCGAAGGCGTCGAACTCGGACTGGATGTCTACTATCAGCAGGAAGTAAGTTCCTACGAGGATGAGACTGAACTACGGAGCGACTTCCAGAGTTGAAGTTTGGGTTGTCGAACCGCAATTTCAATGGCAGCCGGGGACACACTTCAGAGTAAATTTCAAAGCCAGCGAAACATATATAGATGAAGATCATGCTGTTTGGTACGGCGGCTCAGAAACACGGGAGCATCAATACCGCCATTACTGGGCAATGCGGGTCGTCTACACCATCCTCATTTGAGATTTCGGTGATTGACAGCATAGGTCGAATCGCTTAGAGTAGTGCTTTGTGAGTAACAATCCTTGAGCGAGGTATACGTATGGTCAAACTTACCTATCATGGGCATTCCTGTTTTGAGATATCAGACGGTCAGCACAACTTAATCATTGATCCGTTCATTACCGGCAATCCATTTGCGAAAGTCAAGGCGAGCGACATTCATACAAACTTTGTCATCGTGACGCACGGGCACGGCGATCATTGGGGCGACACGGAACAACTCGCCAAATCCAACCACGCGACGGTGATCTCGAATTTCGAGTTGGGCGACTATGCCGCAAGGCAGGGATGCACGAATCATTCACTGCATATCGGCGGCAAAGCGAACTTTCCGTTCGGGTGGGTGAAACTGACAATTGCGCATCACGGCTCGACGCTTCCCGATGAGATCAGTTATGGCGGCAATCCCGCCGGAATCCTGCTGAACATCGGCGGGAAGACAATCTACCATGCCGGTGACACCGGGCTGTTTCTCGACATGAAGCTGATCGGCGAGATGAATGCCATCGATCTGGCATTGCTTCCGATCGGTGACAACTACACGATGGGGCCAGTCGATGCAGCCAAAGCAGTGGAATTCCTCAAACCGAAGCAGGTTGTGCCGATGCACTACAACACATTTCCTCCAATCAAGCAGGATCCCAACGACTTCGCCAAGCTGGTGCGGGCACAGGGGATAGAGTGCGTAGTAATGACATCGGGAGACACGCTCTCGATGTAGTTTCCGCCTCAACGAACGGCCGCCAGTTTTTTGTACTGACTCCTGTCCAATGATTCGTATGTTGAACGCACCGGTGCGTCGCGAATCAGACATAAACGAACTTGAGTTATTAGCCAAGGTCGCCCAAGGGGATAGGACTGCCTTCAAAGCGCTGTTCGATTCCCACTCGAGCTATGTCTATAATGTATGCTATCGCATGCTTGGCAATGCTGCCGACGCCGAAGAAATCTCCCAGGACGTGTTTCTGACATTGTGGCAGAAAGCCAAGAGTGTTCGCGGCGATGCCAAGATTTCAACGTGGCTACACCGGGTCGCAATCAACAAGTCGATCAACCACCGCAAACGCGGCGGCGTATTCAGTAGAATCAAACAGATTATGTCTATCGATACCGAAGAAGTCTCATTAGCTGAACAGCTTCCCGCGCCGGAATCCGAGCGTCCCGATATGAAACTGGAGACCCGGGAAGCCGGTGAGCAGCTGGCATCGCTGATGGCGGAGCTTCCGGATCGACAGCGGGAAATCTATTTGCTGCATAAACTTGAGGGGCTTAGTTATAAGGAAATTTCCGAGGAAATGGAACTCTCGCTCTCGTCGGTAGAGTCGCTAATGCACCGGGCCAAGCAGAACTTGCAGAAAGTGATGCTCAAGCGCTTCAAAAACAAGCGCAAGTAAGTTGCGGATGCTAATGTCCAAATTACGAATGATGGAGGATACACTTGAATAGATGTAGTGACATAGAAAGCAGATTGATGGAGATCCTGGAAGGGGACCTCAATCAGGCAGATTCCGCGGCTGTTGCAGAACACCTGCGCGAATGTGCCGACTGCCGAAGTCTGGTCGCGCAGTATCAGCCCTTATTCAAAGCTGAAGTCGAGACTGTTCTTCCCGTACCGGAAACTCTCTGGCGCGGAATTCAGAATACCCTCAACAAGCTCGAAGAGGGCCGTCAGTCACAGCCTACCCTGTTTCCCAAACGGCGGCCCTTGTTCGGCTTTGCTATCCAGGCATTCGGTGTCGCGACGGCTATTGTCGTTGGAGTCATCCTCGGCTGGACGCCGGAAACACAGCAGGCGACTTATGAGGATGAGTATGCCTCATACTATGCCGGTGCTTTGTCCTCCTCCGCTGAGCCGATCGCTGAAGTTTATCAACAGGTGAGCGAGAGCGAAGGGGAGAACCGATGAAGATCCGCACATTAGTCTATCTGGTGATTCTCCTTCTTGCGGTAAACGTCGCAGCCATATCGACAATCATCTATTATCGAGTATCAGCACCACGGGGCGAAATGAGAATGCCATTTGTCCCTGGAGATGGTCCGCCGCCGGGAGAGATGCCGAATCTATCGAAGGAAGAGATGAAGATCATGATTGAATCGCGGAAACAAGTCGACAGCATGGTTGCGCCATTTGTCGATGAGATGAGTATTCATCGCCGCGAATTGATGGATGAACTGAAAAGTGACGATCCCGACACTGCCCGGGTTTTTCAACTGATAGAGAAGATTGGCGTACTGCAGGGCGCCATCCAAAAACAAATGGTGGAGCAGTTTCTGAATGACCGCGATTCGTTTCGCCCTGAACAGCGCGCGCGGCTCCTTAAGATGATTGAGGAGCGCAGCCGTTGGCAGGAGCGGAGACAAATGTGCGGTCGAAAGATGAATCGTGATCGTTAGGTGAGTGAATTTCGAAAGGAGCAAATTATGAAATGGAAACTCGCAACAATTATCGCCGTGCTAACCCTGGCACTGGCAGTAGCGCTTCCGCTTTTCGCACAAGAAGCCGATGAAGTGGAAATCGAAGACGATGATATTGTCTGGGCCGGCGGATGGGGACACGGCGGCGGCCATGGTGACGGACCGGGCAAGGCGATGATGGAAGAACTGGCGCTGACCAAGGACCAACTCAAGAAAATGGACGAAATGCGTTCGACACATCGCAAAGAGATGATTCCAATTCGCGCCCAACTGCAAGTCAAGCAGATCGAGTTGAACGAGCTGTTTACATCCGATGCCGCAATCGGCACAATCAACAGCAAGATCGACGAAATCAGCAAGCTGAAGACCGACATGGCCAAGAAGAAAGCGGCTCACCGTGTTGCAATGCGCCAACTTCTCACGCCGGAACAGCGCGAGATTTGGAACAGCATGCCGGGTATGAGAGGTAAGATGGGCGGTCATGGCAAGGCGATGATGGAACGCGGAATGAAAATGAATCGGATGGACTGCGATGAACGCGGACCACGCGGCGGCGGAAGAGGTCGCGGACTCTAAAAGCGTCAACCTAACCTCCTGTGGAGCGGGCACAGATACCGCTCCATTTCATAGGCCGGTGGTTTCCCCGAGTAGGAACCGCCGGCGTTTTGTTGATATCTGAATCTTAGTGCTGTCGGCGATACAGCAGGTGAGTCTTCTCCGAAGCGGGACCGTCGTAGTCAATCTGCAAGTAACGTTCGCGAAGCAACTGCGAATTCAATATTGCCTGCGAGGTTGGGTAGTCCCGCGCAATGAATATCCAATCGGCTCGAACAGAGTCAGCAAATGCCAGCTGTTCGTTCCTGCGATTGTATTCGATGACTTGCGGCGAGACCAGACCATCACGATCAATTATCTTCCCGCGAAAGTGATAACCAAAGTGCCCGATATCTTCCGCGAGCACGGTGTCGTTGGCGTCCACATGGGCGTTCAGGTATTCTGCTGCGGCTATGTGGTTGGATGAGTACCAGGCCATCTCGCTGTTCAACGCGGAAATCTTAGCGTATGAAACGGACGCCAAGGAAATTGCAATCGCAATCGAAATGTAGAGCATGATACCCTGAAGTTTGAATCTCCGTCCGAGCATCGCACTACATCTCGCGAAAACTACAAAAATCAACGGTAGCGCAGGCGCACCATACCAATAGAAGATTCTCGGCGAGAAGATCGCCAGACCTGCCACCAATCCGATGGCAGTGAGTGCGACCCAGGCAATCCGGTCTTGCTTCATCGCCAGCCAGATTGTTAAGCAAATCAACACTCCATAAGCAATTAGTCCCAGATCCGGACCGAGAGTCATCAATTCGCCGACCCGATCGAAAACATCAGTCCCGGCTTTTTGGTATAGTACCGCTTTTGCACTTAGTGAATTTGGTATCGCTGTCCCGAAGTAGGAATAAGCGAAAACGAGCCAGCCGCTGATGAGCGCAATCGGTAATGCGAAGGCTCGCCAGATGCGCGGCGCGCGCTCCACAAATGCGACGAACATGACGACTGCGAACAATCCGATTCCCTCGGGGCGCGTTAGTGCTGCGACACCAGCAGCTATGGCTGCTGTTTGGTAGTGTCGTCGAATTAGTTGATACAATGTGAGCACGATCAACATCGTGAACAAAGCCGTCTCGAGTCCGCTGATGTCGCTGATCAAACTGCGCGGATATAGCGAGTACAATATCGCAGGAAGAAACGCGGCCGGCCCTGCGCAACTTTCTTGCCCGAAACGAGCGAGCGCAAATGTGGTTACACCGGCGCAGATGATTGAGATTGTGATAGCTGCACTCGGAACTGGAATGCCTAATACGGCAAGACCTGCGAGCAGAAGAGTAAACAAGGGCGTCGTTGTTCCGCAAACTCGCTCTCCTATATTATAGACGAAACCATTTCCTGCTGCGAGGTTCTCGGCATAACGAAACGTGATCAGCGCATCATCGACCTGATAGTTGGTAACAAAATACACGACAACTCGCGCGAGTACAGCTAACGCTACGAGTGCGAAGACTGCCGTGGTGTTATTGCGGTTCGGTGTGTTCATGGATTCTGCTCAATAGATAGCGTCGAGCTTCGGGCAACGATTGCTGAAGGCGATACTTCGTGAAGCCGCCATTAAGCTGCTGTTCGCTTAGATTCCACGCGTCCATGATAACCGGATCAACGATCAGGTGCTCAACGCCTCGCGAGTCAGCGTAGCTTTCGAGAAACGATATCGACTTATTCCCTCCAGCAGCGCGGTCAGCGCCCCACCATGATTGAATGATGAAGTTGCCTTGTTGCATGAAGACAAAGTCAAATGGCGCCATTACCAATGAGGCTGGCTGCATTTCCTTTGCCATTATCGCATTCACTTCAATTTGATTCACTTGTTTAGGGATGGCTTCATAAACAAGCGCGAAACATCCATAAGCTATGAATAGCACTGACCATACTCGGAACGCCGTAGCGGCATGACGTTGCCAATTCGACATTGGATTTGAAATCGCGAAAGATACTTGAGCGATAATGATCGCCATGAACGGTACAATCGGAATCATGTAGCGAGTGAACTTCGGCAGCGGCGAAGCTGCAAGTACAATGGCGGTGACAGTTAGGTAAATGAACAAGAAGCGGTTCTTGCGCCAGACGTCGCCGCGCACAAAGGGAAGAGATAATAAGAACAAGACGGTCAGTCCGATCACTTCCGGTTTGCGCAAGATTCGTTTATGCTCGGTCAATAGGTTAACGAGCGGTTGCCACCAGTCGAAGCTGAGAGCGGTCGTCATCAGCGGATTGTGAATGGTCTGTTCTATGAACAATTCACGATCGGTGAAGTAGCCTGAGGCATAAGGAGAAAACCCGATCACGCCAAAAACCAATACGAAAACTGCCGCTGTCAACTTGCGGTCAATCAGCAAGGCGACAAATCCGGCAATCACAAAGACAAATCCGAACGCATGAGTCAGCCCCGCGAACCCGGCAAACAAACCAGCAAGCGCATAGTAGGCAAGATTCTGAGTCTGCCTTGCTTTCTCGATAGTGAAATAGCTTAACACCCCGAATAGCAGGAGGAGCGACTCTGGGCGGAATTCGAGCATTTGGAGCCAAAATACCGGAGTGAGGAGCAAGATTGCGACCACCTTCCAACTCAAGACCCGATCCTGTCCTTGCCTTAACTGCCAGAATAGAATTGCCAGCGATAACAAACCGGCGAGAAAGGCAATACTGCGGAGTTGATAGAGTCCCCAACCGGCGATCTGTGACGCCCCTAATCCGCTCCACACCAATAGCTTATGATACACGACAATCTCTTGGTCCAATGGGGGGCAATCTCGAAAAAGCTCAGATTCGATGTGTCCGGTCTGATCCAAACTCCAGATCTGCTGACCGATCCAGGCCTCGTCATTGTGTATCTGACGGCTCCAAAACGCCAAAATCAGCACCAAAATAGCCAGTAAACACAGGGCTAAAGTGAGCCGATGCCGGGTAATGTCGGATATTTTGTTGTCTGCCATCTACTGGGAAGATACATTTTAACGGTCAATTTACAAGAAAACCGACTGGTAAACGGGGCTAAATTGCCCTTGATTGTCGTAATTGGGCGAGATTTGCCCATAATTCAGCACATAAAATTCGGAAAAACTGTTGCAGTTTTTGCGGTTGGGTTGTATAATGTGCATGAGGTTCGCCTCAGTTGTGTATCGACAGGGGAAGCGCTTGACTGATTCCATTGGGTGTATCAGTGAAGTAGGAGAGGACTGCTTCCCCTCGTTGATTTTTTTTAAGGGGTCAGAATTAATCCAGAAGTTGAAACAAGAGCAAAGACAGAGTGAAATTCTGCGTTCGGTCGGTTTATCTGCGCCGCACTTACCTGAATCGATAGTAGCTGTACATGTGATCGAAGATAGGCAACCGATTTGTCGGGCTGTACCAATCGCCGACTTCCATTAACTTGGCACCCATCTTTGATACCACCGGAATCATTCCAAAGGGATTGAACATTCCGCCGGATTTGAAGAATCTATGCTGCAATTCGAATCCGCTTTCGCCGAGAATCTGATCAAGTCGCTTTCTGCTAATGAAGTTGAGATGCTGAGGTGGACAGTACATGTGCCAGCGTTTTCCGACTGCGTCAATTAGCTTGCGTTTGAGACATTCCCTCGTTGGAATCATAATCGCAAGTACGCCACCCGGTTTAACCAATTGCGACAGCTTTGCAAGAAATGCAGACGGAACCTCTAAGTGCTCAATCACCGCATAACAGGTAACCACATCAAACGACTTCTCGAATTCAACTTTTTCCAGATAGTTCTGATGAATCACCAAACCGCGCGATTGTGCAACCTGTGCCGACCGCGTCGAAAGTTCTACTCCCACTCGGAGAATATCGGAGGGCCAGTGCATCAAGAAATCACCGGTACGACAGCCGACGTCAAGGACGGACCTGGGAGGCGAACTTGCGTACTCCTTTATTACTTGCGTTTCGCGTAGCCAATAGCGGGACTGCTTGAAAGTCCCTTCATAGATTTCCGCCTTGGATCCGGCTACTTCAGCATAGAGTTTTTCGAGATCGACCGCATGTTGATGCAGGTCAAAAAATGCCGACGAGCAGCCGCGACATTCGTATAGTGCATACTCGAAGTCAAAATGCGGACTCTTGACATTCTGGATAGATTCGACCTGCTGTGAACCGCAGAACAGACAGATCACTTAAACAGCTCTGATGCCTTGACGATGACGATATCTTCCGGCAGGAGCTTCAGGTCGAGACTCTTGATCTCATCGTTTATCGACTTTAGTTCACCCTCTTCCGAGCCTGAAGGCAGTTCCAATACAGTGTCCAGCGACAACAACTGTTGTTTGGCGAGTTCACCGTTTGAGACCACGGCCACAATCAGCACACTTTGAGGAAATAGATTGTCAAGCGCCACAGTTTGCAGTTCACTGCGCGGCACTCGATTGATATTGTGCTTGAACTTGTCAACAAACTCAGGGAGATTATACCATTTTTCATCGAGCCGCATCCCGAGTTGCCGGTCTGGAGTCTCCATCAAGAAGGCAAAGTTATTGGCAACGTAATCCTTGGTGCGATCAATCTCTTCAGCAGCCAGCGGATTGGTTGTGAGCTTTGTCATTTCAGATAACATCAATTTAATACAGAACTCAAAGTTCGACTCTTTGGGGTAGGTCCACATCTGGAAATACTGATCATTGCGGACAATTCCATTATCCATCAACTTCGACCAACCCAGCGGCCTAAAGTGCTCGATGTAAGCGTAGGCACCATAGGCCAAGCCTCTTTCAGCGCGGACAGTCCGGAAAAGCCGGCCGAACATCTCACGATGTTGGCCAAGATAGCAACCGAGCAATCGCATCGGATAGTACTGCGGTGACGTACGGTTGTCCTCCAACACGTGGCCAATTCTCAGATGCGACTGAGTGCGATTTTCCTTCTCGACCAGAATCACCTTCGGCGTCTTGGCAAGTTTAGGAGCGACATCTGATCGCAGAACTCTTCCTGCCGGAAAATTCCCGAGGTCGGTTTTGAAACGTTCGATAAGCGAATCATCCACATCTCCGCCAATACCGGCCAGCACATTGCCGCGGACGAAGTTGGCGTGATAGAATTCGACGGCGTCGCGGCGATTGAAATTGCGTACAGCTTCAACGGTACCTTGCACTGCATGACCATAGCGATGGCCCTCGAATGCGGCATTCTCGAATACGGTCTGCGACAACAGCGCGTCATCTTCGCGAATTCGACCGATCTCTTCAATCTGCTTCGCGGTTGCTTTTCGAACCTCATCCTCTGGGAATGCCGGTTCCGTCAAGATTTCGCGAAAGATGCTATAGAATTCACCGGCGTTTTCGGACAATGTTCTTCCGGTTATGACGACGACTTCTTTATCCACGGCGATATTGATTTCAGCGCCAATCTGATTCAGTCTGCGATCGATTTCAGCGCTCGAGAGATTTCGCGTACCTTTGTCAAGGAGCTTGGCAGTAAAGTATGCCAATCCCGGTTGGTCAGCCGGATCAAGCGCCGAACCGGCATTTATCATGACCCGGTAGTAAATCACCGGCAGTCCCGGTTTCTTCAGAACAACAATCTGATCATCTGCTACTGTACCGCATCCAATTGAGAAACCGGCCAATACCAAGACGATAACGGCAAGGAATAGCGCCAAACCAGTCTGAAAACTACGGCTGGATCGACGGAGATTACTCTTCGAAGCATTTTCGATCTTTCTCATGGTCACTCCTTAAATCCCGCTCTTTGGCACAAGCGTTACTACTGTTCTATTGGTTGGCGCGAAGACTTCCGAAGCGAGACTGCGTATTTTCTCTGCTGAAACGGAAGCATACAACTCGAAGAGCTTCATCAAAGTGCGATAGTCGTCGTTGATAACCCGGTGTACACCCAATGATGATGCAATACGTGACGGGCTATTGAGACCGAAAATCATACGAGCACGCGAGTTGTTCCTGGCGCGATCCAATTCCTCGTCAGAAATCGGAGTTGAACTTATGACGCGCAAGGCACTGTAAACAGAATCAATCACGGCCGTAAGGGATGCGCCTTTTCGCAATCGTGCAGAGATAACTTCGATGCCGGGGTCTTTGCGCATTTCGCCGTCTCCGCCAATCGATTCGACGAGCAACAGTTCATCCTTCAGCAATCGGGTGAGCCGTCCGGAGTTGGAGAAGAGCACCTCATTGATCAGGTTGATCGCCGCAAGGCTTTCCAGATCTTGTTTGGTGGATGGCAAATGGAACGCGATTCTCATCAGCGGCGAAACCTCGTCATCCTTCCAGGTGAAGCTCTTAGTTCGCTCGCCTGTTTGTGCAGGCTCGGGCAGCACAAGTGACGTGTATGCTTCACCCTGCTTCCAGTCGCCGTAGTATTTCTCGACCAACTTCTTGGTCTCTTCGACGACAACATTGCCGGATATCACCAAAATGCAATTGTTGGGCACGTAATGACGATTCTTGAATTCAAGTCCGTCGTCTGACGTCATGTTTTGTTCAAGGTCTTCTTCCCAGCCAATTACCGGATGGTGGTAGGTGTGAATCGTATAGGCGAGCCGCTCCAATTCAACACTCAAGAAGCCATCCGGATCATCGACGACTCCGCGACGGCGCTCTTCCTTGACAGGCCCAAGTTCGGTGCGAAATGTCTCATTAGTGAAGATCAAATTGCGGATTCTGTCGGATTCGATGTCCAGCATCTTGTCAAGGAAACGAGATTCAGCGTTCAAGAAGTACGCTGTATAGTCGTTGGTCGTCCAGGCATTGGTTTCGGCGCCCAGCGGAGAAACGGCATCAGAAAACATCGGATACTTCTCCGTGCCGCGAAACATCATGTGTTCGAACACATGCGCCAACCCGGTGACTCCGGCGCGGTCCTCATCGCGCGAACCGGCATTGACAAATGTGAAGACGCTGACTGTAACAGCCGTTGTGTCTGGTGCGATCAGCACTGTTAAGCCATTACTGAGTTTGCTTTCGTCGACTGCGAGGTCAAAACCTGCCGCCATTGACTGAGCGAAAGCTGTCAGTAGTAAACCGGTTAATATTGCCATGAGTAGGCGCATCTGCGTTGCTCCGTTCGATAAAAGAGAATAATTGCCTTAAGCTAAATCGTACCGGCTCGTCGGTCAAGCATTAATGGGCTCACTTTCCCTTGAACCCGCCATTCAGATGCTTCAAGCCGCCAGATTCTGGACTCCTGCGTCGATTTGAAAGAAAGGCAGCCGTGGTTTTGACGAGAATTTCGAGCCCAAAGTGAGCCGCCCCGCTTTCGTTTTTCATGGTAGAATCGTATACTATTCTTGTGAAAGTCATTTCCCTCCTAATCGCGATCGTTCTTACTGCAGCGATATCACTTCAGGCAGCTACCTTCCGGTTCACGCCGGCTGTTGATTCGCAAGACAAGGAAATGCGCCTGGTTCTGGAGGTCGCGGCTTTGCGACTTGCCAAAATGCTGGGTATATCCTTCAATGACACGATTGACATTGCAATAGTCCAAAGCCAGGAGGAGTTCGACGCCCTGGCCGGCGGCAAGATCCCCGAATGGGGCGCAGGCGCGGCAATACCTTCGCGTAACCTGATCATTCTGCGTCAGCCAATGATGAATCGCTATCCCGGCAACACGGCAGACCTACTGCAACATGAGCTGGCGCACATCGCTTTGAGTCGGAAGGTCAATACGGCGCGTCTCCCCAGATTTATCGATGAAGGATTTGCCTCGTGGTTTGCCGGTGAGTGGACATTTGCCCACGTCACCACTGTTGCTTCCGCGCAGATAACGAAGTCAATCCTGCCGTTACGCGATATTGATGACGTGAATCGGTTTCATCAGGGCGAAGCGAATCTGGCGTATGCGCAGAGTTATTTAGTAGTCAATTTCATATTCACTCGCTACGGCGAATTGGCATTTCTCGACCTGCTGGACGCCTTTTCTGCCGGTCAGAATATGAGCGAGGCGTTTCACAACACTTTCGGAGTTTCGTTCTGGCGATTCGAGTCCGACTATCGCAAATTCCTGTCGGACAATTACACGTTGTTTGCTATAATCTCCGACATGTCGGGACTCTGGATCATACTTGCTTTGATTGTCGTTTTCGGGTGGATTGTCATTCGCAAGCGCAAGAAGACGGCTATTGATCGCTGGAAAGAAGAAGAAAAGTACCAAAGCACCGACTTTGACTATTCCGGATCGGACGATGAGCCATGGAAAGACTCTGAAGAAGATTCAACACGTTATTGAGTATTTGTTTGTCCGCGCCTTTCACCTGCTTGTCAACTTAACGCCGGACAGATTAAAGAAACCCTTTGCCGGCTTTCTTGCTGGTGCCGCACGATTACTTACGACAAGTCGTGTCGAAGTAGCCCGTCGAAATCTGAATCTGGTGTTTTCCGAGTCGACTCCCGCCGAGTTCAAGCCGATTATTCGTGCAGTCTATCAAAACATTGCAAACAACGCCTTCGATGTAGCGGACGCCAAATCGGCATTGGCGCGGATCAATACACCGCCACATGCACTTTCTCAACTTGAAGCGATTAGGACCATATTGTCTACTGGTCGTCCAGTCGTGTTTGCGACTGGTCATATCGGGAATTGGGAGATCCTCGGCCAGCACATCGGTCGCGAATTCAAAGAGTGCCGCTTCGTTGCGCAGGAACAGAGCAACAAGCTGGTAGACCGCTATATCAACCAGTTGCGCATTGCCCAAATGGAGAATAACACCATCATCCATAGCCATGCTGCAGCGAGAGAACTTCCGCGTGCTCTCAAAAACGGCGCCCCGATTCTCTTGGTAGCTGACCAGGATGCCGGAACCGAGGGAGTGATTGTCGACTTCATGGGTACACCGGCATCATATCATCGCGGAATTGCATCTTTCAGCTACCATTATAATGCGCCTTTGGTACCCATATTTCTAATTCGCAATGGCGAGAAACTGAATCTAACAATTCCGGCTATTGTCGAACCGAATCGAAGCGCTCCACGAGAAGAGGAGATAAGCCGGCTACTCGGTGCCTTCTCTGCACATCTTGGCGATGCTGTCAGACGTTATCCCGGGCAGTGGCTCTGGACGCATCGACGCTGGAAGTCCACAATTGGCAAATACTGAGAAAATCGGACGGTTCTCACGTACGTCTGAATTGGACTTGACAGCCCGCCCAAACTGATCAATATTCGTGAATAACATTACACTGTCATACCAAGGAGGCAACAGAGTGAGTATGAATAAGAAATCCGAATTGTCGCGCCGCCTGATCATCGTGGGTCTATCAAGTCTGATGCTGATTGCGACCCTCGTCGGTTGTGGGAAGAAAACTGAATCGACGCTTCCGCCCGTTAACGAGGAAGTCAAGGCACAGGATGCGGCAAAGCAGTCTGATGCGGCTGCCGGTGCGGCTTCCGATGCAGCCGCCGCAGCGGAAGAGCAGTCGTCATCCGGATGGGTGATTAAGGATCTAATTAATGTCCGCAGCAAACCCAGTACGACGTCAGATGTGGTGGCGCAATTGCCGCGCGGCACCGAAGTCAAACTTGTCGAGTTGACGGACAAGTGGTGGAAAGTGCAACTTGCCGATGGCCGAACCGCTCATGTTTATGAGACGCTCCTGACTACCGAGCGTTATGTCGATCCGTGGACGAGATTCAAATTTGACGCCAGTCGCGTCGATCCGGCGCTTAAGATCATTTCGGGCGTTGCCGGCATTGATGGGGAATCCCCTTCTGCTGCAATGACGGTATCTGCTGATGAATGGAACTCCCTCGCGGCTGAAGACCAGCGCAAGACTGCGGTATCAGCATTCAACTATTGGAACGATTGCCTCAAGAAATGCGGATATGACCCGAAATCGGCGGTCATCGTCTTCCGTGATGCTGCAGCAAAGGAACTTGGCCGAGTTCAACTGGCAGCAGGCAAAGCTGAGTTTAAGGCTGCGCAGTAACTATCGCCCTTGAAGGCTCTTGTATAGATCCATCATTTGGCGAGCGACAGTCTCTTCACGGAATTTCTGGGCGTGTGTGTAGCCCCCGGATATCATCTTAGCCCGCAAATTTGAATCGCCGAGGACTTTTCGCAAGGCCTCGGCGATTTCTTCTGAGTTTTTTGAATTAACATAGATACTCGCCGGACCACCGGCTTCGTTGAAACAGCCGCCTTCTGACGTTATTACCGGCGTTTTGCTCCATAGTGCCTCAAGTATCGGATTGCCGAAGCGTTCAAAATGCGAAGGATATACCAATGCTTGCGCCATCTGGTAGATTGCGGGAAAGTCAGAGAAGGCGACGTCGGATCTGATCTGAATGCGGTCGCTCATGCCGGAGGATTCCACGAATCGTTCAACTTCTTTTTGATAAGCAGTGCCGCGTCCAAGCGCGACCAGAAACAAGTCGTGTGTTTTCCTAAGGGCGGCGATTGCCTTGACCAGCCCGAGGAGATTTTTGCGCTCTTCAATCGAACCAACGTAGAGGACGAATTGCGAGGGAAAATTGTAGCGCGAACGCACTGCGGACTTTTCGTTTTCGCCAACAGACTGCGAAAAACTCTGATCGCAGTTTTGGTAGATGACGACAATCTTCTTTGGATCCGTCTTGTAGAATTCCACGATGTCGCTTTTGGTTTGTTCACTAACTGCGACAATAGCATCCGCCACGCGGCAGGCGTAGCGAGTCTTGATGTCATAGATTCGGCGGTCCAGGCCCGGATAATACTGCGGGTAACGCTTGAAGATCAGGTCATGAACCGTGACGATCTTCGAAGTTCTGATTCGACCTATGCCAAACGGCAGTTCGTTGCTGAGCCCGTGGAAAACGTCAATTTTATCGCGCTTAATATCACTGCAAACTCCGAACGACCTCCAAATGCCGCTAAGTGTTCCAGCATAGATCCCTTTCGGAACCGAGATTGTCGCGTTTGGGGTGTTCTTGAGGAAATCCAGTCGAGGATTTTCACTCAGCCCGGGAGAATACAACTTGAATACATCTTGCGGGTATTGGACAGCCAGCGTCCTGATCAGTGTTCGCGAGTAGTTGCCCAGGCCGGTCATGTTGAAGACCGCCCGTTTTGCATCGAATCCGATTTTCATAATCGTCATATGATATCGATTCGCACGAGCCAAGTCAATCTTCCAAGACGTTGCTCCCGGTCTTGATATTGATTAGATTTGATTGATGTCAACGAAGCGAGTTCGAAAGATTTCCGTAATCGGCACAATCAACCGCGACACAGTTGTTCGCCCCGATGGATCGCGCTCGCAGGGATACGGTGGAATACTCTATAACTTGATTGTTCTGTCGCGGTTGGGAGGGGATAGGCTGATCATCGTGCCGGTTGCGAATATCGGTCGCGATCACGACAAGAAAATTCGAGCAATTCTGCAGAAATTGCCGCAGTTACAACCATTCGCACTTCGAACAGTAAATGCTCAGAACAATCATTGTCTGCTCAAGTATCAAGATGCTTCCAATAAGACAGAAAAACTATCTGGCTGGGTAGGTGGTGTGAGCCGGAGTCAGTTGCGAAGTGCTGTTGACTCGGACTACATCTTGGTCAACTTCATTTCCGGAAGTGACATTTCAACTTCGAATCTAGCTTGGCTCCGCAGCGAATCGACAGCACAAATATACATAGACTTCCACTCGCGCACTCTCGGTCGCCACGCCGATGGTACGCGCTACCTTCGGCGACCAAAGGATTGGCGGGATACAGTTCGGTGCGCAGATTATCTGCAGATGAATGAACTTGAGTTTCGGCTGCTATCGAGCCTGACGCCATCCTCCGAAAATTGCCGTCGATTCATGACCGAAGAAATGGCCGATACAGCGAAAGCGCTTCCTGGTAACACTTGGAAGTGACGGCTGTATCGCGAGTTGCCGACGAGGCTCTCGAATTGTCTCGCGACGGGTTGAACCGAAAACTCGAAGCAAGGTAATCGATACTACCGGATGTGGCGATGTGTTCGCGGCGGCATTTTTGTCGGCATCGTCTGCAGGGTTAACGATAATGAAGGCGGCAAGGATTGCTGTCGATGTCGCAACGTTCCGGGCAGAAAATAGCTCGGTTGACGATATCGATTTTGGCCGATTTCGAGCCGTGACATAGCTATGACAGTTTCAGCTTGAGACAGTATTGATGTAGATTCTATCGTATCAAATGCATCCTCTCGATGAAACTTATAGTGCCGCAATTCGTAATTATATCCGGGTGGCGGATGTCAAAACGATTCGCTGTGGAAGGACACAAATTGTGAGAATTAGAAGTACAGTCAGCATTTTCGGAATCGCCCCGGCGGCGCTGGTCGTTCTTGCTTTAGCAGTAACGGTATCAGCTGAAAGCGTCCAATTTGTCAAGGTGCGCGATTTTCGAAAGGGAGAGCTGTACTGCAAGGGATTTGAAGTCAAGAAACCAACCTCAATACATATTAGTGCAATTGGCGCAGCTTCCAGCAATGATCAATACCTGTCTGCATACGCGTGGATAATTCCGGCTGGGAACCTTGAGCCAGTATGGATCATGGATGACAGCAATACCGATGAAGCCGAAGCCGATGACCGGCTGCGTGAATATGACCGAAATCTTGAGCTTGAACCGGGCCAATATCAGGTCTACTACTACGCAGGACCAGTCAACAGCTGGGACGGGGTGAATTTCTCACTCGATTGGGATCAATTTAAACAAGCACTCGAGGATGTAAAAAAGGAGCTTGGCAATAAGGCGGAAGATCTGGCCAAGCTTGAGAAGCAGTTAAAGGAAAATAATTGGAATGTGACTATCGATAGTGATTGGTCTCATGAGATGGAAGAGCTGCTTGCCGAGTATCGGCTGGAAATCAGCGGCGACAACAATGATATCCGCAGCACTACATGTTCCTTTACTTCTGACCGCGTTATAGCCGAAATACTTCATCCTGATCACGAGCAATATACTTCTGTGGGATTCTCGCTCGCTAAGCCGATGGACATTGAGGTCCAATGCATCGGCGAGATTCCCGACTGGAGCGATTCCTACGCCGATTATGGCTGGATCGTCAATGCTGACACAAGAAAGCGCGAATGGTCGATGTCAGACGAGCATCTTCGCTGGGCAGGCGGCGGCGAGAAAAACAAGATGGCGCGCCGGACCTTCCGTTTGGACAAGGGTAACTATCTACTCTACTACGTAACTGACGATTCACACGGCTATGATGATTGGAACTGCCCACCGCCCTACAATCCTGAAGCTTACGGTGTACGTGTAACCGCTGTCGCCAAGAGCGATTTGGCGTCGGTCTCGACTTATCGAGAAACGACTTCGCAAATGGCTCTGCTTTCGATCGTTCGTGCGGGCGACGACTTCATGGAGGTGAAGCCCTTTCGCGTCAAACAAGATTGCGATGTTCGGGTCTATGCCCTTGGTGAGTACAGTTCAGGCAGCGGCGATTTTGCTGATTATGCGTGGATCGAAAGACTCGGTGACTCAAGACCATTCTGGCTAATGCAGGAGCGTAATACGGAGTCAGCCGGCGGAGCCAAGAAGAACCGCCTGGCTGATGAAGTCGTGACTCTTCCAAAAGGCGATTATGTCTTGGGGTATGTCACAGACGATTCACACGCCTACGGCGCGTGGAATGCCGGGGCGCCTTATGACCAAAAGAATTACGGTGTTACATTGTTCGCTGCCAACAGCTCTTTCGATCGTTCGTTGATATCAGAACTTCAGGAGGAGGCTGAGTCGAAAGACGTTTTGGCAAGAATTGTCCGGGTTGGCGATGATGCCGACGAAACCACTTCGTTTACATTGGACAAACCCACCCGTGTCCACGTAGTCGCGATGGGCGAGGGCTCAGACGATGACATGTACGACTACGGTTGGATAGAAAACCTACAGACCCGCGACATCGTATGGGAAATGACCTACCGCAAAACAAGTTCTGCCGGTGGCGCTGACAAGAATCGAATTGCCGACACGCAAATCTATCTCGACGCCGGGACCTATCGACTGCACTACGTTTCGGATGGATCACACTCATTCGGAAACTGGAACGCAACAAAACCAAGGAATCCTCAGTATTGGGGAATTTCCGTTATGCGCGCCGAGTAGGTAACGCTTTACACAGCAGCAGTTTATGGTGAGTTGTTGCTGTCGGGACGCTTCGCTGATTCCTAACGATTCTATTACTTCTGCCGATAAACCTACTATGTACAAATCCATAAATGGTGGCTAGGAATGTATCTATGACGCAAGTTCTGAGTCAAGCGGCAGTGACTCCATTTGGAGTCCTCAAGACAATTCGATACATGGTAAACTCGACCCCGGAGTTTCTCGAGGTAATCCATACTGTCAACGGTATCGTTGGAACCGCGAACCGCCCCGAAGATGTTGAACTGATTCAGCAGCTTGCCGTTTTTTCTGTCATTCCGTTACCGCATTCACAGTCTAAGTTCATTGCATGTTTCGAGATTCCCAGTGATCTCCTCGGACACAACAGCTCGCGGAAAGCTGTTCAACTCGACTATTCCGAGTATGCCAACAAAGGGCACTTGCCGCAGATCATCAATAAGCAGCCCAACGTACTGTTCATTTACAATGTCAAGACGCTCTTCGACATCAACTTCTCGCTATACCAATTCGAGGCGACATTAGCCCCGACCATACCGCAATCGCAATGGATGCGAGTTCGTCGTTCCACTTCGATTATGGTAAGCCCCAGCGAGGTTGTAGGTACGCCGTTGCGTATGGTCATTGCCGCCGAAGCCAATCCGGCTTTGCCGATAGTGCCACCGGCAAGCTGATAAAATCGACCACATCGTCTCTTCAATCCCTTGGAAAAACCAGATATTTCCAACACTTCATTTCGTATAGATGTATATTCCCGTCAGGCGAATCTGTTCGCAGACGCGATAGGGCACCAGCTTCGGCGTACGACAATCAGGAGAGACGAGAAATGACATCGAAATTAGAAGAACTATACGCAAATCTGATCACTCACATCGGAGAAGATCCCAATCGTGAGGGCCTGAAAAAGACTCCTGCTCGCGCTGCTCGCGCCTTTGAATTCATTATGAAGGGCTATGGCGAAGATATCGGCGCCATTATCAATGATGCATTGTTCGAGTCGGATACGCGCGAACTCGTCGTTGTCAAAAACATCGAGCTCTATTCAATGTGCGAACATCACTTGTTGCCGTTCTTCGGAAAATGCCATGTCGGATATATCCCTGACGGAAAGGTGCTCGGGCTATCAAAGGTTGCCCGCGTAGTTGACGTCTTCGGCAGAAGGTTGCAGATTCAAGAGAATCTCACCCGCCAGATTGCAAACACGATCCAAAGATACACAGGCGCAATTGGCGTAGGCGTGGTCATCGAAGCGCAACACCTTTGTATGATGATGCGTGGTGTCGAGAAGCAAAATTCGGTAATGGTCACATCGTCAATGCTCGGGGAACTTCATGAAGATCCAGCTACAAGAGCCGAGTTTCTACACTTAATCGGTCGTTAGACTCTAAAATAGGACTCAAAGTCCCTCCAACGGTTCAGTCCTTCTTGTTGAATCCCAAACAACTTCGCCATTATTTGTCTCACATTATACCGTGACTTTGTGAAATATTTCTCTTGACAGTCACCGGCAAAGTCGATTATTTTCATCGTCGATAAAAACATCGACGATGAGCCCGAGTTGCAATGCCATCCAGTTGACTCCACGGCAATCCTCGTCGATGCTACCCTCCGATTTTGAGTACTTATATTTTTTGAGGTCGTATGACTGAAGCAATCAAGGCCTTCTCGCCGTCTGAGTCCGAGTTGCGTGCAGCATTCTGGGGACAGGTAGACACCTTTCCAGATGGGCACAAGATCAAGAAATGCCTCCAATGCGGAACCTGTACCGGTGCCTGCCCAGTGTCTGAATTCATGGATATCACGCCTAGACAGACCGTGGCGATGTTCAGGGCTGGGAGGTTAGAGGACATCCTTCGGAGCAAGACGATCTGGATTTGCGCTTCCTGCTATTCATGTACTGTCAGATGCCCAGCCGGCATCAAAGTCACTGACACAATGTATGCTCTGAAACGAATCGCCATGCAGCGAAACATTTATCCGGAAAACTTTCCCGTCCATAGCTTGTCATCGACATTCATGAACAATGTCTACAAGTATGGGCGCAATTATGAGCTCGGTCTCGGCGTGAAGTACTTTATGCGGTCACAGATTGTGAAATTATTCACGACGGCCGGCTACGGGCTGGCAATGATCAAGCGCGGGAGAATGGGGTTACTTCCCAAGCGAATCAAGCGCGTGAATCAAATTCAAGCCATCATCAAAAAAGCTAACGAATTTGGAGATATGTGATGCCAGAATATGCCTACTATCCCGGGTGTAGTCTCGAACACACTGCAAGTCCGTACGACAAGTCAACTCGCGCCGTGTTCAAGGCACTGGGAATCGGTCTGAAGGAAATCGAGGACTGGAATTGTTGCGGTGCAACGATGTACATGTCGGCAAAGAAAATCGTTGGTTACTCGATCAGCGCTCGCAATCTCGCCTTGGCTCAAGAAATGGGCCTTGAGATTTGTGCCCCGTGCAGCAGTTGCTACACGATTCTAAGAAAGACCAACAAGCAAATTGCCTGGAATCCCAAAGAAGGCAAGAAAATCAACGAGGCACTTGCTGCCGCTGGACTCTCATACACCAAGCCGGTCAAGGTGCGGCATCCTCTCGATATTCTAATCAATGACATTGGAATCGAGACAATCAAGAAATCGGTTAAACGTCCGCTAAGGGGACTCAAGGTTGCTCCTTACTACGGCTGTCAGATTGTCCGACCTGACGGTTATTTCGACGACAAAGACGATCCCCAGACGATGGACATACTAATCCGCGCCCTCGGTGCGGAAGCAGTGAACTACCCTCCAAAGGTGCGATGCTGCGGCGGAATGTTGATGACAACTAACGAGCAGATTGCCGAGAAGCTTTGCCACGAATTGCTGTTAGCAGCGGCAGAGAACGGCGGCGAGATCATAGCAACTGCCTGTCCGCTTTGCCACGTCAACCTCGAAGGGTTCCAAGGCAAGATCAATACGCGTTATTCAACCAGCTTCAATATCCCGGTGATCTACTTCACTCACTTGGTCGGAATTGCTTTGGGTTTGTCACCTGAGGAATTGGGACTCGACAAATTGCTAATTGAGCCCACCAAGTTGATGGCAATGAAAGATGTGGTGACCGTATGAACCAATCGCAAAATGGATCAGAAATCCGTGTTGGCGTCTATGTCTGCCACTGCGGAAACAACATTGCCAAGATGGTTGATGTCGGCAAAGTCGTTGATATGGCTTCAACGCTGCCCGGTGTGGTAGTCTCCCGCCAATACAAATTCATGTGCTCGGAGCCTGGCCAAGAGTTGATTCAGAAGGACATCAGAGAACTCAAGCTGAATCGCATTGTCGTCGCAGCCTGCAGTCCGCTTATGCATGAACCGACTTTTCGCAAGGCGTGCGAAGGCGCAGAACTCAACCGCTACCTTTTCGAAATGGCGAATATTCGCGAACAAGTCAGTTGGGTGACGCTTGATCCCAAAGCCGCAACCACCAAAGCGATTGCACTCGTCAGGGCGGCAGTTGCGCGAGTCCGACTTCATGAGCCGCTCGAAATGCGCCGCGTTCCGATCAAGAAGCAAGTACTGATTGTCGGCGGTGGTATCGCCGGGATTGAAGCCGCTCTTCAGATTGCCGACGCCGGATTCAAAGTGATCCTTGTCGAGAAAGAACCGACGATCGGCGGACACATGGCGCAATTCGACAAGACATTCCCGACACTCGATTGTGCGGCTTGTATTCTGACTCCGAAGATGGTCGCTGTTGGCAAGCATCCCAATATCCGACTTCTCACCTGGACTGAAGTTCAGGAAGTCTCTGGATATCTGGGCAATTTCACAATCAAACTCAAGAAGAAACCGCGATACGTTGACGCCACGAAATGCAATAGTTGCGGCGCATGCTTCGAGGCTTGTCCAAGCGTTCCGACGCCGACGCGCCGTCGCATGATGCTGGGCGATCGAGTTTACCGAGAAGGACGTTTGCTTGATGTTCAGGACAAGTGGCGGATGGGACCGAAACATGATCTTTCAATTCTGACCTCGGCTCAACCGATGCCAGAAATCGATCTACTGCCGGCGGAGGTGAAACAGTCATGACGACTATGATTAATACCGAGCAGGAAGGCTACGATGTTCAAGAAGCGATTGATCAGATTGTCGCAGAGTACGGCGCCAAGCCTTCGGCGCTCATAATGATATTGCAGGACATTCAGAAGCATTACCGATACTTGCCGGAGTCCGCTCTTCGGGCTGTTTCAAAAACGATGAAACTACCGCTGGCTCAGATTTATGGTGTGGCGACGTTTTATCGAACATTCAGTCTCAAACCCAAAGGCAAGAATCACATTTGTGTATGCACCGGTACCGCGTGCCACGTTCGTCAAGCGACCGTCATAGTTGATAAACTCGAGCGCGACTTGAAGATCATGCCCGGTGAGACCACACCAGACGGCGAAATCAGCCTTGAAACCGTCAATTGCCTCGGCGCATGCGCACTTGGGCCACTGGTGACTGCGAATGAAGTCTACTACGGCAACATGACCGTATCGAAAACCGAGACAATGCTCAACGATGTTCGCGCCGGGCGGGTTCGTAAACCAGAGGAGGCGAAGTGATGTTGGAAATTAAGCTTCAATCTCCTAAGGACTTGGCAAAACTGCGCGAGAAGATTCGCAGTGATCGAAATGCGAACAAGACGGTACTAACAGTCTGCGCCGGGACCGGCTGTCTGGCATGCGGCTGTGCGGCAGTAACAAAGGTGTTTCGTGAAGAGATTGCCAAGGACCACATGGAAAACGAGGTCGAGATCAAGACCACCGGTTGCCATGGTTTCTGCGAGCGCGGCCCATTGGTTGTCGTTCAACCCCAGGGCATCTTTTATCAGAAAGTACGTCCGGCTGATGCGAAACTGATCTGGGATCAGACAGTCAAGGGCGGGCATCTGGTTAACAAACTTCTCTATCGCGATCCGCAGTCGCAACAGGTCATAAAGCTTGAGAAGGATATTCCATTCTACAAAAAGCAGATGCGCCTGATTTTCGGGCGGAACGGATTTATGGATCCGACGTCAATCAATGACTACATCCTGCTTGGCGGCTATCAAGCAATGGTTCAGGCGCTGACGCAAATGAGCCCGGAGCAGGTAATTGATGAAGTCAAGAAATCCGGATTGCGTGGTCGCGGAGGCGGTGGCTATCCCACGGGCAGAAAATGGGAGTCGTGTCGGCAGGCCAAAGGCGAGCCGAAGTATATCATCTGCAACGCTGACGAAGGCGATCCGGGCGCGTTTATGGATCGCTCGCTACTCGAGGGCAATCCGCATATGGTCATCGAAGGGATGGTCATTGGCGCGTTCGCAATCGGTAGCAGCGATGGATTCGTCTATGTCCGCAACGAGTATCCGCTTGCCGTAAAGAATCTGACCATTGCCATGCACCAAGCACGCGAGTATGGACTGGTAGGGCAGAACATCCTCGGGACCGGGTTCAATTTCGAGATCGAAATCTCCCGCGGCGGTGGAGCGTTTGTCTGCGGCGAGTCAACTGCGCTGATGGCATCGCTGGAAGGAAAGGTCGGAGAACCGCGCGCGAAGTACATCCACACCGTCGAGGCCGGGCTCTGGGAGAAACCGTCCAATTTGAACAATGTCGAGACGTGGGCGAATATCCCAGTCATCATTGAAAAAGGTGCAGAGAAGTTTGCTGCCATTGGCACAGCCAATTCGAAAGGTACAAAGGTCTTTGCACTGACCGGCAAGATCAACAACACCGGTCTTGTCGAAGTACCGATGGGAATCACGCTGCGCGAAATTCTCTACGACATCGGCGGCGGTGTCCCGAACAAGAAACGATTCAAAGCTGTTCAAACCGGCGGGCCGTCCGGCGGCACTCTGATTGTGGAAACATCGGAATCCTCTGTTCACGCCAGCATGGTTGCCCACGGCGATATTCGGGAAGAGGATGAACCAGTGAGCCTTCTCGATTTGCCTGTGGACTTTGATGAACTCACCAAAGCCGGTTCGATGATGGGATCCGGCGGCATGATCGTGATGGATGAAGATTCCTGTATGGTCGATGTCGCGCGTTACTTCCTGAAATTCCTGCAGGAAGAATCTTGCGGTAAGTGCGTCCCGTGCCGCGAAGGCATTGTCGTTATGCTCAACATCCTCAATAAAATCTGCGAAGGCAACGGTACGATGGAAGATATCGAATATCTCGAAGAACTCTCGCAGGTAATCATCGATACCAGCTTGTGCCAGCTCGGAGGTTCGGCGCCAAATCCGGTGCTTTCGACAATCCGTTATTTCCGCCAGGAGTACATCGCGCACGTTCGCGATAAGCGGTGTCCGGCGGGTGTCTGCAAGGAACTGGTGGCTCACGCCATCGATAACACTTGCACTGGCTGTCATGCTTGTGTCAAGCCGTGTCCGACCAATGCGATTGTCGGCGAGCCCAAACGTCTGCACATGATCATTCAGGACAAGTGCATACAGTGCGGCGCGTGCTATCAGATTTGTCGCTACAACTCGATCAAACGCGTCAAGCGCGGAGAGGGCGACAAGATTCAGCAGCGCGCACGGGAGATTTGGCAGCCCAAGGAAACCGCGAAACAACCTTCGGGCGTGGCATAGGAGAAGATGATGACAACAGTTAAGATCAAAATAGATAGCCAGGTGATCGAAGTCGAAGAAGGCTCCTATGTGCTTGGCGCTGCACAGTCGCTCGGAATCGAAATTCCAACCCTGTGCTACTATCCGCACATGAGTCCTTACGCGGCTTGCCGAATCTGCGTGGTCGAGGCACGAAACGGAAAGGGCTGGAGCAAGATTGTAACCGCCTGCAATTATCCGGCATGGGAAGGTCTCGAAATCTACACCGATACTCCGCGCGTGATCAATGCACGACGCACGAATCTGGAAATGCTGATGGCAAATTGCGCCCCGGTGCCGCTACTCGAACGTATGGCGACGAAGTTCGGTGTCAAGGTACCGCGCTGGGGACACGGGACCTATACCTGCATTCTTTGCGGCTTGTGTGTTCGCATTTGCGACGAAGTAGTCGGTGCTCATGCATTGACATTTGTCAATCGCGGCCGCGACCGGGATGTATCAACGCCGTTTCATCTCAACTCCGAGGCCTGCATTCTTTGCGGCGCATGCGCCAAGCACTGTCCGACCGGACATATCAAAATGCAGGATATCGAAGAAAGAGCAATCAATCACCGCGAGTTGGGACTTGGCCCGAACGCGGCAATCACTCTGCCGTTCCGTCAAGCAGTCCCGAACGTGCCATACATCGTTCGCGAGAACTGCATCCACTACAAGACCGGCGGCTGTATGATTTGCGCCAAAGTCTGCCCAAAGGACTGCATCGACTACGGCGACCGGGCCGAGATTGAGGAAATCGAAGTTGGCGCCGTCGTGCTGGCAACCGGCTTCGATGATTTCGATCCAACGCCAATGAAACAGTACGGTTATGGAAAATACCCGAATGTCGTTTCTTCAATTGAATTTGAACGAATGAACAATGCTGCCGGTCCAACCGGCGGAAAGATCTATCTGGAGAATGGGGAAGAGCCGCGCCGAATTGCGATCATTCACTGCATTGGGAGTCGCGACGAAAATCACCACAAGTACTGCAGCCGCGTGTGCTGTATGTACGCGCTCAAATTCTCGCATTTGATCATGGAGAAGACCAAAGCTGACGTCTATCAATTCTACATTGATATGCGCGCCTTCGGCAAGGGCTACGAGGAATTCTATCAGCGCATTCTCGACGAGGGCGGCAATGTCATTCGCGGAAAGGGCGCGGAGGTTGCACCGGCGAGTCAAGCACAGAAAGCCGACGGTGCATTGATTGTTCGTTGCGAAGACACAATGATCGGCAAGTATCGCGAAGTACCGGTCGACATGATTGTGCTGTGTACCGCGCTGGAGGCACGCGCCGATGCAAAGGAGATGGCACGTCGGTTCAATATCTCCACCGGCGCTGACGGCTGGTTTATCGAATCGCATCCAAAACTGGCTCCGGTGTCAACTTCGACAGAGGGCATTTTCCTTGCAGGTGTGTGTCAGGGCGCCAAGGATATTCCAGATTCGGTTGCGCAAGGCTCGGCTGCTGCTGCACAAGTGATGAAGCTTCTGTGCCAAGGCGAAGTTTTAATGGATGCTACCTATGCGGAAGTGCAGGACGAGTTATGTTCCGGCTGTAAGATCTGTAACGACATGTGTCCGTATCACGCCATCGACTTCGATCCCGAAAAGAAGATCAGCCATGTCAATTCCGCACTATGCAAGGCTTGCGGCACCTGCGTCGCCGCCTGTCCTTCAGGTGCAATCAAGGGACGTCACTTCACCGATGAACAAATCTATGCGCAGATCGAGGGGATATTGTCATGAGCTTTGAACCAAGAATAGTCGGCTTTCTCTGCAATTGGTGCAGTTATACCGGCGCTGACTTAGCCGGCACTGCGCGAATGCACTATCCGCCCAACGTGACCAGCATCCGTGTCATGTGCTCAGGTCGAGTCGATCCAGCGTTCATTCTGGACGCTTTCCGCCGCGGAGCCGATGGGGTGTTGATTTGCGGTTGTCATCCCGGCGATTGCCACTATATCGAAGGCAACTACAAGTGCATGCGTCGGATGCCGCTTACGCAGTTGTTGCTTCAGCAATTGGGTATCGATCGCAATCGCATGCGCCTTGAGTGGGTTTCGGCCTCTGAAGGCGGTCGATTCCAGGAAGTGATTACGGAATTCACCGAACAGATTCGTGCCTTGGGACCATTGGAACTGCACGACTACCATTTCGATCCCAATGCCGAGGAGGTGCATCAACATGTCTAAACCTAAACTGGCAATATATTGGGCTTCCTCCTGCGGCGGCTGCGATATCGCGATTCTTGATATCGAGGAGAAGATCCTCGCTGTCGCAGATTTCTTCGACGTCGTTTTCTGGCCCTGTGCGATGGATATCAAATACGACGACGTCCGTGCTATGGAAGACAAGTCGATAACGCTGACTTTGTTTAACGGCGCCATTCGTACGAGCGAGAACTATGAACTTGCGGAACTGCTGCGGCAGAAATCTGTCGTATTGGTGGCTTTCGGAAGTTGCGCCGGTGAGGGGTGCATCCCAGCGCTGGCAAATTTCTTTAATAAGGAATCGATTCTCGATTACGTCTATCACAAATCACCATCCCTCGCCAATGGCGGCAACGTTGAGCCACAGCCCGAAGTGCAGGTTCCGGAAGGTACAATCACCATCCCGAAATTCTGGAATACCGTGCGGTCACTTGATCAAGTAGTGGAAGTCGATTATTATATTCCCGGCTGTCCGCCGCAATCAGATCAAATTGTGAATGCCGTATTGGCGGTGATAGATATTCTCCAGAACAACAAGCCGCTTCCCCCCAAGGGAACGGTGCTCGGCGCAACTGACAAAAGCTGTTGCGACGAATGTCCACGCGAACGCAATATCAAGAAAATCAAATCCTTCACTCGCCCATTCATGAAGGTCACTGACCCGAACTTGTGCCTGATGGAACAGGGCATCGTCTGTCTCGGACCGGCGACGCGTTCCGGCTGCGGGGCAAAGTGCGTTAAGGCCGGGATGCCGTGTCGAGGGTGTTACGGTCTACCGGCAAATATCAACGACCAAGGTGCAAAAATGGTCACCGCGTTGGCGAGCGTAATTGATTCGACTGATCCGGAAGAGATCGAGCAGATCATCAACACCATTCCCGATCCGCTTGGTACATTCTATCGCTTCAGTATGGCCGGATCACTTCTGCGGAGGGTGCAAGTATGAAGAGCATTGTCATAGATCCGATCACGCGCCTTGAAGGTCACGGCAAGATTCACTTGTTCGTCAATGACGATGGCGAACTCGCCAATTGTTACTTTCAAGTTCCGGAACTTCGCGGATTCGAGAAATTCTGCCAAGGTCGTCCGGTAGAAGAGCTGGCGCGCATCACGACGCGCATTTGTGGTGTCTGTCCAGATGCGCATCATATGGCTTCTGCCAAAGCCGCAGACGCAGTATACGGCGTCACGATACCTTCAGCTGCGCGCAAACTACGCGAGTTGGTGTACAATGCATTTTATGCCGGCGACCACACGACGCACTTCTATGCGTTGGGAGGACCGGACTTTGTCTGCGGTCCTGATGCCCCTAAGGCAGAGCGGAACATTCTCGGTGTGATTGCCAAGGTCGGACTTGATGCCGGCAAGAAAGTGATCGCCCAACGCGCCCGCGGTCAGCGCGTCATCGAGATTATCGGCGGGAAGAAGGTCCATCCCGTAACGGCAATCCCGGGCGGGATGAGCAAGCGAATCAGCAAAGAAGAACAGCAGGAGATCATTAAGATCGGCGAAGAGATGGTTGAGTTTGCTAAGTTCACAATTCAAGTGCTGAATGATGTCGTACTCGCGAACAAAGCCTACCTGGAAATGATCCTATCAGATTCGTACGCACATCAGACTTACAACATGGGATTGGTTGATGCCAACAATCACGTCACCTTCTACGACGGCAAGGTCCGCGTAACTGCTCCCGACGGCACCGAACACGCCAAGTACGAACCGAAGGACTATTTGCAATATGTTGAAGAGCGTGTCGAACCATATTCCTATCTCAAGTATCCTTATTTGAAGAAGATAGGCTGGAAGGGATTCGTCGACGGCATGGACTCCGGCGTTTACAAGGCGACGCCTCTTGCACGGCTTAATGTCGCCGAAGGCATGGCGACGCCGCTCGCGCACGCTGAATACGAACGTTATTTCGAAACGCTCACCGGAGATCGAACTGGCAAGACACCGGTCAATTCCACTCTGGCAACACACTGGGCGCGTGTGGTCGAGTTGATGTTTGCCTGTGAGGCGACACTCGAACAGGCGAAAGATGAAGAGATCACTTCGGATCATGTTCTTGATCCCCCGACAAGTATCGTCGGAGAGGGTGTCGGTATCGTCGAAGCGCCGCGCGGCACATTGACGCATCACTACAAGACTGATCAGAATGGTATCGTCACCGAGGCGAATCTCATCGTCGGCACCACCAACAATAATGCGCCGATTACGATGTCGATTAAACGCGCCGCAGAAGGACTCATCAAGAAGGGAACTACTATCACTGACGGCGTTCTCAATCGGATCGAAATGGCGTTTCGTGCTTATGATCCTTGCTTCGGTTGCGCCACTCATTCACTGCCGGGCGAGATGCCGCTGGAAGTCGTGGTTCACTCAGCCGAAAGCGGCGAAATTATCAATGTCGTCAGGAGACAATGCTGAAACCAATTCTCATCCTCTGTCTCGGCAACGAAGTGTTGTCGGATGACGCTTTTGGCCCGACGATTGCCAAGACGTTGATTCAGCGGCAGCGCGAAGATGATCATGTCGAAGTAATCTTCGCGCCGGTCGCAGGATTCAGCCTCTTGGATCTGCTAAGCGGCAGGGATAAGGCGCTCATCATCGACAGCATTGTGACTGGGAAAGAGCCAGCAGGAACACTGCACTATTTCCCGTTGGGTGACTTGACACCTTCTCGCAATCTCACCACCAGCCACCAAATGAGCCTGCCGACAGCGATGGAGTTAGGGAGGCAGATGGGATACCAGATGCCGGAACAGATAGACGTTCTCGCTGTCGAGGTCGCTGATGTAACGACGTTGAACGAAGAGATGACAGAACCTATCAAAGCCGCCGTCGCACCGGCGATTGTTAGGATCGATAAATGGTTGTTCAACAACAGAATCAGGGAAACCAATGTCAACCGAAGAACGCAAGTCGCCCTCTAACGAGGGCCCTCCGAAAACCTGCCCTGAATGCCTTGGTCGCGGCTGGGTCGATAACAGATGTCTCACGCCGAATCACGCCCACGTCTGTCTGTACTGCTTCGGTAAGGGGCAGGATGCTTCCGGCAAAAATTGTTACGCGTGTGGCGGCACCGGATTAATTGAAGTCCGGCAGTCCGACAAGAACCCATGCCCGTTATGTGCCGGTGCCGGCGTGTATCCGGTACCGGAGTCGATGAGCATGAGGGAGTTTGCATTCAGGCCGCACCGCACGTGAATCCTATCTGACTCCTATTGACTTTCCTGACTTTAGACTTTATTCTGACTAACTTCGACAGCGCCACCATCCGGCGCCATGGTTGTCAATTTGCGGAGTAGTTAGTTGCCAAGAGCCTCGTTACATACGCTTGGATGTCGGCTCAATCAAGCCGAAACAGCTATCATAGCCAACAGTCTCGCTTCGCGCGGATTCGAGATCGTCGAATTCGGCGAACCCGCCGACGTGACCGTTATCAACACCTGTACAGTCACCGAGCAGGCGGATTCCAAATGCCGGCAAGCTGTTCGCGCGGCGTTGCGAATCAATCCAACGACCTTTGTCGCAGTTGTCGGCTGTTACGCCCAGAGTGGTGTTGAAACCATCAGCGGCATCCGCGGAGTTGATTTGATAATTGGCAATGAACATAAACTTCGAGTCGGCGAGTTTCTCAATGGGCTGAACAAAAACCATTCGCCGCAAATCATTCATTCGCCGAAACTGCCCGATAAAGAATTCACCATCGAAACCAGCGGGCTCTATACATTCAATACTCGCGCGAACCTGAAAATTCAGGATGGCTGTAACTACTTCTGCTCGTTCTGCATCATCCCCACCGTGCGGGGCCGTGCCCGCAGTCGCAATTTCGACGATATCATTCGCGAAGCTGAAGCGCTGGTTTCCGCCGGCCATCGTGAACTTGTCCTCACCGGTGTCAACATTGGAACCTATAAAAACGACGGGAAGAACCTTCTCAAGGTAATTGAACGCCTCGAAGCAATCGACGGTCTGGCGCGTATTCGAATCAGCTCGATTGAGCCGACTACGATTGGCGCTGAACTGGTGCGCTATATGGCGTCTTCAGAAAAGCTTTGTCACTACTTGCATGTTCCGCTGCAAAGCTGCGATGACAAGATTCTTTCGTCAATGGCGCGCAAACATACTATCAAGCCGTTCGCGAAATTCATTGAGTGGTCGGCCAAGCTGATTCCCGATATCGGTCTTGGTACTGATATCATGGTTGGGTACCCGACTGAAGGCGAGACCGAATTCCAGAATACTCGCGATGTTTTGACTGACTTGCCCTTTTTCTATTTCCACGTCTTCACCTATTCCGATCGTCCCGGTACGCCCTCCTGGGATTTGAAGCCAAAGGTCCCTCATCAGGTAAAGAAGGCACGCACGCGCAATTTGATTGAGTTGTCCGAGCGCAAACGACGAGCATTTTACGCAGCGCATGTTGGACAATCAGTCAGTGTGCTGTTTGAGACGCAGGAAGATGGCTACTGGACGGGCTATACGGAAAACTATATGCGAGTGCACGTCAAGTCGGAGCGTGCTTTGGAGAATCAAATAGTATCGGTACAGCTTTCGCATCTTGAGCACGACCGCTTGATTGCTGCTCCGACGACGAGCAAAACGCTAATTGTTGCGTAGCGCAAACTAAACTACTCCCCGCCATTCGAGTTCAATTGGTGCAATAACGATGTCGCTTCGTCACGTCGATAGTTGACATCGATACAGCGTTGAAGCGCCGATCGGGCAGCGTCCCTGTTTCCAACTTCTGTATACAACACAGCCAATTGCATTGTGACCTGATACTGATCAGGAGCGAGCAACGCCATGCGCTCGTAGACAGAAATTGCCCCTTGCAAGTTATTGTTCTTGATTGCGTCCGAAGCCTCCAATGTCAGTAGTTGAAATTGCGCCTCGGTGTTTGCTTTGTCGAGCCCGAGCATTTGGTTGAAAACCGATTTCGCAGCCACAGTATTCTGAAGTCGCAGTTGTGCGGTTCCCAGCCCGCCGAGCAGTTGCAGCCGCTCCGATTTGCGCAGCGTTGGCAATAGCAGCGTCGGTTCGATAACTGAAATCGCATAGCGCTGTTCGTCGCGATTCGCAAAGTATGCTGCGAGTGCGCTCGAGAGCGATGGTTCTCGGATCGCATTGACCATTCTGATAGTGCGGTTGTACAGTCGGTCTGCTTCGGATTGATCATGACTTGTTGCTGTCTCGGCCGCAGCCAAGCTGTAAACTGCGTACATCAGCGCCTCCTTGGGGTCGTACAGCGCAGGTGGATTCTCGAAATCGACTTGTGGTTCGATTCGCGGCAGTTGAATTGTGGAATCCACAACGTAAACCAAATCTCGAGCGATGAGGCCCTCGCGAATTCGCGGGAAGTCGTTGTCGAAATTCATCAATTCGCGCGCCATTACAACGGGACGCGTATCGGAACTGATGGCATGACTCAGCAAGTCGGGGAAGTTCGTCCAATCGCCTTCAAACTGATACCCCAGTTCTCGCTGCAAATGACTCATCGTCGGCAGGTGACCGTACACGCTACAGTCACTTCGGAAATTCTCAACGTAGCGCAAGTAGAGCGTTGAGAACATTGAGTTATCGCTTCCACAGAATATGACGCCTCCCGGTGGAACGTTCTCGAATAGGTCCTTTGCATAGAGTTCAGATTTGGTGCGATCCGAAAGATCGGAGCGGTCGAAGTTACCGACTGTGGCAACGACGGCAATAGCCGATGCAATCACTGCCGCACCTACTGCGGCGATTCGCCCGAAGTTGATCAGCCAGACAAGAAGTTCAAACAGCCAGATCATCGCTACGATGATCGTGGGCAAGTAATAGGGTGCAATGTCGCTGATCGTGTAATTGAAATTGAGTGCGCAGTTTGCAAGTACAATTGAAGCGAGAATGACGGTGACTCTTGGCTCTCGTCGAGTTTGGATGACAATTCCACCCAGCGCCAACGCAATGAAAGGAAGCACCAATTCACTTCCGAATTGGCTCCACAGTCGGTGAAAATAGGGAATCAGATCGGCAAAGTCAGGAGAAGCGACGAACCGTTGATAAGTCTCGGCAAACATCTGCTGTTTGAGGCCGGTTAGTCTTTGCGGATTGTACCAACTCATCACGAGATCGAATTTGGCGCGGATCATCAGATAGGCATACAGAGTGCCGGGAATCACACCGACGACAGCCGCCACGAGAATCGTCCGCAAGTTCAAGATCGAACGCTTGGTGAAAGTCGCTACTGCAAACGCCGGCAACAAAGCGAGTAACGACAGGTGATTAGTCAATGACAGTCCCAGCAGATATGCTGAAAGTAGGAAAAACCGCCGCTCGCCGTTTTGTACGAAGCGAATCAAGGAGAGAATAATGGCAACGGCGAAGAATGCCGCCAACGCATAGACCTCGAAACCGGTCGCAGTCGCCCACATGGTTCGGCTTGCAGCAAATGCAACTGTAACAGCAAGGGCAGCGACATAGATTGCGATTCCGCGACCTGAGACAAATCTCAATAGCAGAATGTAGAGCATTCCACAAGCTGACGCGGCAAACACTGCACTCAACAAATTGAGCGCAACTATGGGGCGCATGAAGAAGAACGCTTCGCTCCAGATACGCCCGACGATTGTCAATAGTGGGTAGCCCGGCGGGTGCGCAATCTGGAGCTTTGCGGCAGCAAGCGCGAGTTCCGGCGCATCGCCTATCGGTATTCCACGGCACACAGTTGCCAGATAGAGACACAGTGGCAACGCGAAAGAAAGCGCCGCGAAATACTTCTTAGTTTGCGGAGTGCTGATCACGCAAACAATATACACGCAATCTTGGAATTGAAAATGAGAGACTGAATTCTAATTGAGCAGAAAGTTCTATCGAATAGAAGAAGTCTTTGAAGTCTTAGTGTTCGTTGCCGGCTGGGTGTCGAAGACTGATGAGTTAAATGCCTGAGCAATCGACTTTGCCTTCTTGCCGCCAATGCCTTTAATCTTGGCAAGTTCAGGCTCGGCAGCAGTCGCGATAGCGCGAAGAGTACCAAACTTGGCTATCAATGCCTTGGCGTCTTCTTCCTTGATACCTGGAATCGCCGACAGAACCTGCATTTGAACTTCGGCATCGATTTCTATAGTCGAATCGTCCGGTGTTTCTTCGGAGTCATTACCCATCTTCTCGGCAGTCGACGCGAACGCCACCTGCTTCATCATTAGAGCAAGGTACTTTCCGGTTTCTTCGGGAGTGCTGGAGAAAATAATCGGAATACGATTTACAAAGGTCAGATAGGTCACACCGGAGCGGCCATGTGTTGTCGATGATATTGTCGATGCGGGTCTGTCGCCTTCAACGATGTAAAGCGGGTCAGGGAAGGTCCTCTTGAATTCCGGCGCGGTCCGGTACACCAGCTTGTTGGACAGATCATCCATGAATGCCGGAACTGTGCGACGGATAACCGCAATTCGTCCGGCAATCAGATAGTCGATTAGCCGCAGTGCTGTGTATCGGATGTTGATTCCTTCCTTTTCCAGGAAGGCGGTAACTTCCGAGCCTTTTTCTCTGATATTGGCGATGAGTATATCACTCGCACCGGACACGTAATCCTCCAAGCGGTTGCATTGTAATGTGTGGCTTCATTCTCTATCAACGTGCGGACAACCAGATTGCCTGCAAAATCTGCGCTTACGCGCACTGACGACATTCTAAGAGATGCTGGGTATTTAGCCGTCTATCCGACCTGTTCAGGTCAGCGAAGATAGTAATATCTAACGAATGCTGATTCGAAAATCAAGAGAATTATTTCACTATCACTATCTTGGACAGTAGCAGTGAGTTAAGTCTTGCGTTCTTTCTTCTTAGCAGCCGGGAATAGGATGTTGTTGAGTATCAATCGATATCCGGGCGAGTCCTTGAATAACTCCAATTGGGTCGGCGGATCACCAACCATGTGCTGGTAATCTTCCGGATCGTGCCCGCCAAGAAAAGTAAAAGTTCCTTTTCCGTAGTTGCCGTGAACGTAGCGGACCTCGTCTTGTCCATCTACTTCTGCAAGAATCGTCACGAACTTTTTCAGAAGCGACTTACGAAAAGCTGTGGACTGTCCCATGAATCCTTTGACCACACCAACATGGTCCTGGACCAGCATCGTCGGCACCGGGTCGAGCTTTGCGGAGAAATCGAACAATTGAAAGTAATCAAGTTCCGGAACCGCAGCATACTTCTGTCGGTCGGGATAGGTGTCGATATCAGAGTGCTTGTACTCAAGCGGATTCACTGACAAATCAAAATTCTCGAACGCCATGCACTTGCCAAAATCAAGTTTGCCCTCGTAGCCCGGATCAATTGCATCGCCGTCAAATTCCTTCGGAACAATGTCGGTGTTTTGAGCCGCCAGCGCGATATCGAATGTCTCCGGCGCCGAACACATCGAGAACATGAAACCGCCGCGGGCGACGAAGTCTTCGACCGCCAATACAACGGCGCGCTTCATATCGGAAACCTTGCGGTAACCGAGCGTTCGTGCTGTCTGTTCGTTTGTCGCGACTTCTTGCTGGTACCATAGAGTATTGCGGAACGAGTTATGGAACCTGCCATATTGCCCGGTGAAATCCTCGTGATGAAGATGCAGCCAGTCGTACTCTTCCAACTTACCGTCCAGAACCTCTGGATCCCAGAGAGTCTTGTACTCGATCTCAGCATACTGGAGAGCCAGTGTCACGGCATCGTCCCACGGCTCGTTGTTTGGCGGACTATAGATCGCCACTGCCGGCGCTTTCTCCAGCAATACCGCTTCCATGTTGTTCTCTTCGATAGTGGCACGCAGAAGCGCCTCATCGCCGGCGTCAATTGTCGTTGAAGCGACGCCGCGCAGAGCGCATAAATTCTTAATACCTTCGAAATCATCCAACAGGAATGAACCGCCGCGATAATTCAACAACCACTCGACGGGACGATTCTGTTTAAGCGTCCAGAATGCGACGCCGTAGGCCTTGAGGTGATTCGTTTGTTCGCGATCCATGTAGATCAAGATCTTATTGGCAAAGGCGTGCGAGCAGATTATTGTCAATCCAATGAGCGAAATTATTAGAAATCGAAATGTCTTCATAAGTCCCATGTTTGTCTATTTACATCTTGATTATACAGGGTAGTTGCAGTTTCGCCCAAGTCGTCGGTACGATTATTTTCTACCCTGTTCGCGAGCTTTCTTCCTGATTTCTTCCCAGTATTCGAGCCGTTCCTTGATCTTCTTCTCGATCCCAAACTCCGACGGTTCATAAAAATCCCGCGTCTTGAGCTGGTCGGGAAGATCTGATTGGCCAGTTATGGCATTGTCAACGTCGTGCGCATATTGATAACCTTTGCCATATCCGAAACCCTTCATCATTCCAGTAACGGCATTGCGGATATGGTACGGCACTTCGTATGCCGGTTCTTCTTCTACGGTTTTCATTACTTTCTTGTACGCCCTATATATTCGATTGGACTTAGGGGCGGCGGCAAGATAAACGACTGCCTCAGCAATCGCGAGCTCTCCTTCCGGCGTGCCGAGAAAGTGATAGACCTCCTTGGCATTCAAAGCGACTGCCATTGCTGTCGGATCCGCAAGTCCAACATCCTCGACGGCAAATCGCACCACACGTCTGGCGATATAGAGCGGGTCCTCTCCGCCGGCGAGCATCCGCGCCAGCCAATATAGCGACGCATTCGGGTCAGAGTCGCGCATCGACTTGTGGAGCGCTGAAATCAAGTTGAAGTGCTCTTCGCCTGACTTGTCGTATAGTAGTACTTTCTTCTGTTGCACCTCAGTGATTCTCTCCAAAGTGATATCAGCTGAGCCCTTTTCCCAGTTGGGATCGGCCTCGCAAGCCAATTCCAAGAGCGTCAAAGCGCGTCTGGCATCGCCGCCGCTTACTTGTACGATGTATGATTTGGCATCGTGACTGAGTTCGACCTTCTTGGCGCCAAGGCCTCGTTCTTTGTCAGACAATGCGCGGGTGATAATCTTCTCCAGGTCGTCGGAATCAAGCGGTTTGAGCAGATACACTTTAAGTCGTGACAAGAGCGCGCCTACAACTTCAAACGAAGGATTTTCTGTCGTCGCCCCGAGAAGGACGATTTTCCCCGACTCGACGTACGGCAGGAAAGCATCCTGCTGGCCCTTGTTGAAGCGGTGAATCTCATCGATGAACAGCACTGTGCGCTGGCCATACAGTGCTTCAGTCTTCTCAGCTTCCGCCATCACCTCTTTGATTTCTTTTATTCCCGAAGTCACTGCAGAGAAGAAAATGAACTTGAGATTCAGAGTCTTGGAGATCAAATAGGCAAGAGTGGTCTTGCCGGAGCCGGGTGGTCCCCAGAATATAGCCGAGTGGATTCTACCCTTGTCGAGCAGTACGCGCAGGGGCTTGCCGTCATCCATCAGATCGTGCTGTCCGACAAACTCGTCGAGCTTTTCCGGGCGCATTCGCTCAGCAAGCGGCGCATTGCGCTTTTTCTTCAGCGGAACATCATCTTCAAACAAATCGCTCACCGGTTACTTCCTTGTTTTTGCACACTGCCAGACTGAGGCGCCAATCAATATACCGATAAACTCAACCGGGTGCAATCGTTCCCTCGGCACAAATCAGCAATGAGATGATGAGCTAGCGTGTTATCCGCCTTGAAGATATCTCCGGTGCGAAAAATGCCCAACAATCATCACTAAAGTCGGTCCAACTGCTTCCGATAACTTGTGGGACAGCGCAAGGTGGTATTAACCCGGACATTGTGGATTCATTTGATAAACATCTTGGCAATGTACTATGGAGATTTCCCTGATGTCGAGAAACTCTATAGCCGCTTTAACCGAGGCTTGAACAAGATTAAGGTCGTAGTTGATGTCGACGAGAACAGCGATTGTTCACGAGAAAGCTTTCTTGACCTCTACCGCTCGATGGCGGGCATCTTCCCTTCCATTTCCAAACATTCTTGCTGTGAAGGCTGGGAATCAGCGCCACTTTACGCTGCCAGCGAACAGGGAGTCGCAGTGAAGCGAATCGGCGAACTGGCAGATTTCCCGCATCTCCTTGAACACTTGATGGTGGATGTACAGTGCAATGTCGGCCAAATGCCAAGTTGCTCAGGCATCACCTGCGGTTGGAAAAAGCCCGAGAGCCGTTTCGATCTATTCGTCGAATGCGCCGATCCTCGCATCGGCATCTTTGCCGCCTGCTTCGCGGCCAATCTGATGAACAACTTCATCGCCGGCAACCCGATTGAGGACGACGCGCATCTCCTTCTTGAAGTCGCGAGTATGATCTCAGTATTCCCGGAAACCAAGGAAGAAATCGTCAAGCTCGCTTCAGCATTGAGCGAGTCGGTCGAGAACATCAGTTCAGCGATCGACCAGCTTGCGCACTTCCACTACTTTGACAACGGAGCCCAAAGTGTCTGACAATAAAATCCTAAAGCAAATTCATCCGAAGCACCCGGTGGTCCTCAAGACAGACACAGCTCGTTGCGATCTCGACAATCGCGAAGGCTATCGCATGGTGTTTTCGTGCAATCACAACGAATTGAAAACAGGCAGCAAGGCGCAAACGAACCCTCGTTCGTGACCTTGTATCATCTCTAAACCCCATCTACAGGAGGAACCATGTACTGGTTCAACTTCAACGATTTCCGTTTCTTTGAGCGCCCGGTCTCTTCGCCGCGCCAGTTGAACGAAGGCATCACCGCCCTCGTGTTCAATTCCATCAACACCCGCGCCAAAGTTGAAGGCGTCAATCCGGAAACCGGCGAGTATCGCATTGTCCTTCAGGGCACGCTTGATCTGGACCGCGGCTGGAACACCGACCGCTACTAAGCTTGTCGCGAAAGTCGTAAGCAGGGAGGCACCACATCGGGGTAACTGGCAAGGATGATATTCTGCCCCGCGAGTAGGAACAGTAGATGCTGATCTGGCACAAATGTTCAGACAGCCACATGTAGTAACATTGTTTACAGGAGATTGACCAATGAGAAAATTCAGCGTCACAGACGTCAATTCGATCGAAAAGGCCCCAACCTCACCGGCCAAGCTTCAACAGAAGTTCACTGAAATCCTGCTCAACTCGACCACCTGCCGTTGCAAGGTCGAGACCGTCAATCCGCAGACCGGCGAGTACCGCGTAGTCCTCTACGGTACTTTTGACTGCGGCACCGAAGAAGGCTTCGGCGGCGGCAACTAAATTCTGATTATTCCGAATACAGATACATAGTCAAAGAGCCGGATTCTCATTGAATCCGGCTCTCTTATTTTCGTTGCCCGGCTATAATGTCAGTCTTCGATATGAATCGTCTTCGGCAGCGGCAAATCGACAGCTTCACCGCGCAGGCGCACCATTCGCGCCGGACTACCGACAACCGTTGCGTCATCAGGAATATCACACATGTAGATAAATGAGTTCGCGCCAATCCTCACCCGATTGCCGATCTTAACCGGACCGAGAACCACAGCGCCTGTGCCGACAAAGACCTCGTCGCCGAGCGTCGGGTGGCGTTTGCCTTTGTGTTTTCCGGTTCCGCCCAGGGTAACGTTGTGGAAGAGCACGCAGTCCTTGCCGATCTCAGCCGTCTCTCCAACAACCAGAGCCATGCCGTGGTCGATGAAGAGTCCTTTGCCGATTGTTGCTCCAGGATGAATTTCGATACCGGTCAGGAAGCGCGAGGTCTGAGAGATGACTCGCGCGATGAATCGAAATCCCCATTTGTAGAAACGGTGAGATACTCGATGAAAGAGAATCGCGTGAAGACCGGAGTACAGGACCGGTTCAATTCCGCGTGCCGCTGGATCGTTGCGGTAAATTGCTTTGATATCTTCGAATGCCATAATCAGAATGTAACAAAGGTTGAGGACAAAAGAGTAGTTAATCTTTCTGTCGCACTGAAACGACACGAATTGTGGGACTGCCGGTCGGACCATTTGATCGGAATGCCGCCCACTTCGGTTGCTTTCCACCGCTGAGATCGCGGAATTCAGGCAATGATTGCAGCACCTGGGCATCATCCTTTGACAACTTCCGGTTAATCAACAGGTCAGTCATTCCATCTTGAGTAATCGTGCCTTCGATGGAATACTCAATGTCGTCAGAATCAAATTCCAGTTGATTGAACCGAAGGGTTTGATCAGCAAAGTCAAAGTTGGCAACAAGATCATCAACTTGCCCCTTGTCAAACGCCTTGATTCCAAGGAAATCCTCAAATCTCTGCGAGAATTCGAAGGCTGAAATTTTGCCGTCTTCAATTATGACTCTGCCCTTTACATTCAGTGTCGGGCGACGTGTTTCCACTGTGAGTCCGCGGCCGCGAGCGACGAATTGGATATCCATATCCCCGGAGAGTGTCTCGCCAAAAGTGGTACAGCGATTGAGAATCTTCGCAGTCGAGATATTCTTTCCGCGAAGGTCCAATTCGAAGTCTGGATTCAAGAGCTCGTTGAAGTCATAGATGATTTCGCCGTTCATTGTGCCATCGAAAACCTGAACATTCAAGGTATCGCTGTAGACAATCCGGTTTGTTACGGAAACATGCGATTCAAGCGACTCAAAATCGACTTCTCCCGCGCGTCCGGCCATAACACGGATTTGTCCGCTGGCGTCGAAATCGACGAGCTGGTCAACGAAGCGCATGACTGCACTCGTGTCATTTGCGTTGACAGCGCCCTTGTTGAACGATGCCAACGTGTCAAAGTCAAAGTAGTTGCTGGAGAGACTGAATTCAAAACGAGGACGCTTGCGTGCCTTGCGGCTTTCCGTCAACACCAGCGGGAAGTCGGTCACGTTGCCGTACACTTGGAGTCGGTTCGATCCGATACTCAAGTCGAATTGCGGTATCTGCACATAGTTTCCGCTGAAGTGCATTTCGGTATTCAAGGTATCCAGCGACCAACCAGCGGCAGAATCTGCTACCGACATTCCCGTTATCACCATTGAACCGAACACGCGACCCTGGTCTGGCGCGGACGGCTTGACGAATCCGGACAGATTGGTTTCGACAAGTCCAGCAAACGCGAGTTCGGGCTTTGCATTGAGGATTCGAGCCAGAGTTGCGGCATCGCTTGTCAGATTGATTTCACCGGAGTATGTCGGGTCGTCGTAATTGTCGACAGTAAACCGGAACGATGCCGGCGATGAGCCGATGGATCCCGCTTCCGTGAAAAGTGAGAGCGTCTGTTCATTGAAATTTGCCTCGAGCAGCTTCATCCGCAGATCAATACTCTTCTCCGGCAGAATACCGGTGAAATCTGTAACCGTAACCTTGCCGCGAAGACTGCGGCTCTCAGGTATTCCTGCTTTCCCGGAATAGGCGACATCGACTCGAATCTGCCCGCCGAGATCAAGATCGCGAAGAAATGGTATCGCCGCCAAGACGCGAGAATCGGCACATCCGGCAAGGTCCGTCCGCTCCGATAGAACTCGAAGATTAACGGATGGGGAAGAAGTGACTCGCCCGACCGAGCCTTCAAGCCGCCCGGCGAACTTGTCGAGCCGCCACTCGCATCGCCGCAGGGAAAGGGAATCTTTCGACAGTGAATAGTAGCCCAGCCAATTGGCGGAAAGTGCTTTCGGCTGGATCAGGAAGTTGCCGGCGCCTGCCCAGACAAACATCGAGTCGATCTCCAACTGGCCCGAAATTTCAGACTGCCTCTCACCAAGAAGATCGTAGTTGAGCTTAACATTGCCGAACAGCAGTCGAAATCCGGTCGAATCGTCCCTGACCAGAAGTCTGCCGTTGTCCAGTCTGAATTTGCGGCAGAGCGGCTCCTCAAATTGTTGTTGTTCATTCGGCAACATCGCCCGGGCTGAGAAGAAATCGTAGTTAACGGATCCAAGAGAATCCTTGAACAAAAGCATCTCCCAACCGTGGATCGTGACTGACTTAACTTTAATCCGGCCCAACAAAAGCGGAAGATATTGCAGATTTGCATCGATACGTTCAATCGTCGCTAACGGACGACTCGCAAACGGTTCCTTGTTGGCGATGGTGACATCGGCTATACGCACACCAATAGGGAACAGTCCCAGCTCCGCCTTGCCGATCTTGACCTCGCGATCCAGCATCGCCGATATTTTCGGCACAATTGCCTGACTTATCGCAGCGGGTGAAACGAGCAGCTTCACCGAAATCAACGCAACTACGATGACTGCAAAAAGTGAAATTGAGAAGATTATAAGAAGGCGTTTCCAGTTCATACTTGTCCAAGATCAGTTGTTTGCGCGTTTGAAGCAAAACTATAATTGCCAATCGTCATGGCGTTTTCGCGTATCTCACCATTGTCACTCAGGAGCGATTCCGTATTTCTTGAGCCGATAGAGCAGAACATGACGCGGGATAGCGAGCAATTCAGCTGCCTTGGTTCGATTGCCATTGCTCTTTTCCAAAGCGCTCAGTATGAGACTCTTCTCGGCTTCGTGAAATGTGACAGTCTGGGGTGTTTCAGTCTTTTCCGGTTCTACTGAAAAATCCTTCGGCAAATCCGATTTTGTCAGCATATCGCCGTGACGAAGTACAACCATCCGTTCTATGAGATTTTCCAATTCGCGAACATTGCCCGGCCAGTGGTGCCTGGTCAGAATCGTCATTAACTCCGGGTCTATTCGAACATCCGATCTTGGCGCATGACGGTTCAGAAAATGGCTCGCCAGCAGAGGGATGTCTGATGACCGCTTACGAAGACTCGGCACGTGAATGGGAATGACATTGAGTCGGTAAAACAAGTCCTCCCGAAATTTGCCGTCGCTCACACGTTTTTTCAAGTTCAAGTTTGTCGCTGCGAGGATGCGAACATCGATTTCGCGGCTTGTTTCGCTGCCGACCGGGGAAATCACCCGCTCTTGTATGGCGCGGAGAAGCTTTGCTTGCAGATCAATTGCGAGTTCGCTGATTTCATCCAACATCAACGTTCCACCGCCTGCGATTTCAAACTTCCCGCGTTTGTCTTTCGCGGCTCCGGTAAATGCACCTTTGACGTGTCCGAACAACTCGGATTCGAGCAAGTCCCTCGGCAAAGCCGCGCAGTTTACCGCCACCATTTGCGAACTCGCTCGTGGGCTCAGTGCGTGAATTGCTCGCGCCACCAGTTCCTTGCCGCTACCCGATTCGCCGGTAATCAATACAGTCGCGTCGGTTGGAGCGACTTGAGTGATGATCTCTTTTAGTTCATGCACCGGTTCCGAGTCGCCGATGATCTCATTTAATCCCGAACGGAAGTTTAACTCCGCCTTGAGGCGCGAATTTTCGTCCTCAAGTTTCTTGAACTTGAGTGCCTTGCCGATTGTCAGAAGCAATTGCTCGTCATCGAAGGGCTTGGTCAGGTAGTCGAATGCGCCAAGTTTGACCGCTTCTACTGCCTGCGGTACCGTTGCGTAGGCGGTCATCAGAACTACCTTTAATGTCGGCTCAAAATTGCGCACTTTCTCAAGAAGCTCAATTCCCGTCAGTCGAGGCATGCGAATGTCGGCTAGCAGAAGGTCATAAGAATGAGCTTTGACCTGTGACAATGCTTCCTCGCCATCAGCGACGGTGGTAACCTCAAAGCCATTCTTCTTCAGTTTGAATTCCAGAACGCGCCGCAATGCAGCATCGTCGTCAGCCAAAAGAATTCGCATCATCTCAGCGAATCACTTTTCTGAGGCAGTTCAACGGTCACTGTGGTGCCCGATAGCTCTTTGCTCTGAATCTCGATGCTTCCGCCGTGTGCATCGACAATTGACTTTGCTATCGCAAGCCCAAGCCCACTTCCGGAAGCTCGCGTTGTAAAGAACGGCTCAAAGACTCGTTCAAGGTCACTCGGACTGATTCCTTGACCTTGATCGCAAAATGTCATTTCGACACTATTGGCGCGGTTGCGCAAGCGGACACTAATCTTCGTGTCGGCTTTTGATGCTTGAATTGCATTCAAGACGATATTGAGAATTAGTTGATGCAGCTTCTCTCGATCGCCCTCAATCACAACGCCTGTCTCGACTTCATCAGCGATATGAATTGAGTCCTTGGATGCTTGTGTTTCGAGTTGTCGCAAGCTTGACAGAAGCAATTGAGAGAGATCAATTCTCTCCAATCGCGTTGGCTTCGGGCGAGCGAACTCCAGGAACTCGGTAACGGTTCCGTCCATTCGTTTAATCTCACGAAACAGAATTTCTCGAAATTCAGAGCGATCATTCTCTGCAGTGTTCGCGTCGCTGATGATCTCAACAGCGCCCTTTATCGACGCCAGCGGGTTCTTGAGTTCGTGGGCGACACCGGCAGCAACTTGTCCGACCAATGACAATTTCTGCGAACGCTCAAGTTGGAGCTGCATCTCTTGTTGTCTGCGTCGCGCACGCCACTCGCGATCTATTAGTGCACCGATTAGCAACGCCAGTGCGAAGTAGAATACGATCTCAACTAATTCGCCGGCGAAGTTGTGTTCACTTGATCTCGACCCGAAAACATAAGGCAGAACCGTGATGGTTATTGCTGTGGCTGTCCAGATTCCACCGCGGAGCCCAAACCAGGCGGCAGCGATGACGATGGGGATATAACAGAAGCGGCTATGGACAGCGTGAATCCAATGGGCGTCGCCGAAAATCGGCTCGAGCACGAATCCGTAGTGGATTGCCGTGGTCAACACAGTGATCGCTGCAATGATTGCTATTTTGTAACGCTTGTCGTCGATACTGATCAAGACAGTTCCTCTCAAATGCTGAATCAAAGCAACACCGATGCCGCAATTTAAAAGCGGACCAACGCCGCTTCCAAGTCGATGTTGGAGAACGATTCAGCCAACTTTATCCGACAAGATTCTACGTAAATCGACCTGGCGAATTGGAGAATATTCTACAACGATGGAGATTATTCTACAATCTTTGCCTACAGGAGACCATCATAATTCGATGTAACAACCTGATAGACAACGACTTATGACTACTGGTACAATTTTTGTTATGTAAAGGGTGTGAGCCGAATTCTTGCAAACATAATTATCGCGGTCTGTATTCAGGCCAGCGTTCTTGGTGCGGAGTCGCGCGCCTCCACCGAGCCATCCGATTCAACGATTGTGTTTGGCGTCGATTCGACTGCGACGCTTGACACCTACATCGGGATTGCACTCAAGAACCGCAGTGGTTTGAAGTCAAGCCATGCAAAGTGGCAGGAATCACTCGCGATGAAGGGTTCTGCCGGAGCACTCGAAAATCCGATCTTGAGCTACTCGTACGGTTACAACAAGTTTTCTGAACCGGTCGGACCGGATCGACAGAAATTCGGAATCATGCAGCCGCTTCCGTGGTTGGGTCTACTCGGAGCGAGGAAGAACGCTGCAGCGTTGAATGCCGATGCTGACTATCAATCTTTTCTCGCCGAAGAGCTGGCAACGGTCTATGCCGTCAAGTCAGCCTATTATGAGTACTACTACGTCGCCAAGCAGTTGGCTTTGACTTCCGAGAGTTTCAATCTGATGCGACAGTTCGAAGAGGTCATTCGCACGCGTTACCAGGCCGGACTGGCGATGCACCCTGATCTGATCAAAGCTCAACTGGAACTTGGACAGATGGAAGAGATGATCCGCAGTATGGAGCAGATGCTTCTTCCGGCAAAGGCGCGCATTCTGGCATTGCTGAACTTACCGCAAGACGCGAGACTTCCCGAGCCAATCGCTCCGGCTATCTCGGAAGTCCAGTTCTCTACTGATTCGCTTGTGAGTGTCGCTGAAAGAAACAGTCCGAGTCTGTCATCGATTTCCAAACAGATCGAATCGCGACAAGCCGAAGTTTCTGTCGTCAAGAAGATGAGTTATCCGGAGCTGATGCTCGGTATCGAGTACGAGAGAGCCACCTTGTTGAATGATATGACCTTTGAAGAAGAGACGATGAACGAGTACATGCTCACCGTTCAACTTTCGTTGCCGATCTGGTTCGGCAAAAATCGCGCTATGCGTGATGCAGCGCGTGCGCGTGTAAGAATGAGCGAGTTCATGCACCAGGAAGAGCGAAACGAGATCGCGTCGATGATCGCAATGGCAAACTTCGAGTATGCGGATGCATTGCGAAAACTGCGCCTCTATCAATACGGTCTGATTCCAAAGGCGAAAGAGGCTCTCGATGTTTCGATTACTTCCTACCAGTCAGGGCAAATTGACTTCCTGATGCTTCTCGATGCGCAGCGTCAATTGTTCGATTTTGAGCTAACAGCGGAACGCGCCAAAGTCGATGCAGCCACGAAGATTGCAGAATTGGAAATGATCACCGGGACAAGATTAGTATTAAACAGTAACAAATAAATATCCACGGAGGAATCTCATGACATTACGCAAAATCGCATTAGCGATCATCACGCTCACGGTCGTTGCGGCCTTTTCGGCGTTTGGTGAAGACGCCAAGGTCGAATCCAAGGGTGAACCGGCTGTCACTCGACTGTTTATACCGATATTCAAGGACAGCGCGTCTATCACTGCTGTCCAGCCTGCATTCCCAAGATCAAGGCCGAGCCGGATAAGTACTTCAAGAAGTCCGCTGCCGAAGGAATAGTGTTCCAGAATATCCAGACCGCCTGTCCGGTCTCCGGAGATTCACTCAAAGGCAAAACGATCTTCTCCGATTTTGAAGGACGCCGTGTTTACTTTTGCAGTGACAAGTGCAAGAGCATGTTCACCGGCAAAGAACAGCAGTTCCTGAAGAAGCTGGATGAAATGACCCCGGCCCCGAAGGAAGAGAAAAAGCAGCCGACTGGACATGAAGGTCACAATCACGGTTAGTCCGAACAAAAACCTAATGGGCGGAGCCAACAAACTCCGCCCGTTGCAAAGAGCATCAAATCAACGCAGGGAGTTTGAAAGTCATGAGTGAGTCCAGCAGTCGAGGAAATCTTGTCAGGCAACCGGCATTCTGGATTGCCATTGCTGTCGTGACGGTTGTTGCATTCGCTCTTGGTGCTTTGATTTCAGGCGGCAAGTCCGGCGCGACCGAAGGCAGTGAATCGGCGGAGACAGCCAAGGCGCCGGAAGTCTGGACTTGTTCAATGCATCCCCAGATTCAGCTTCCCAAGCAAGGCAAGTGCCCGATCTGCTTCATGGACTTGATACCCGTCGACGCGGCGGGAGGTGATGACCTTGGTCCGCGCCAAATCAGAATGTCCGAGTCGTCGATGCAGCTTGCTCAGATCACCGTGTCTCGAGTTGTGCGCGGCAATGCACAACAACAGCTAAGACTCTTCGGTAAACTCGCAGTCGACGAAACCAGACTCTCTCGCATTTCTGCACGAGTCGGCGGGCGCATCGACCGACTCTACATCAATACCACGGGCCAGCAAGTGAAGCTCGGTGAGACGATGCTGGAGCTGTACTCGCCGGAATTGCTGTCGGCACAAAAGGAGCTCATTGCAGCAAAAGCGTCACTTGCCGGAATTGCACAATCGAATAGCGACATTCTTAAGAGCACCGCTGAGTCCAACGTTCGTGCTGCCGTCGAGAAGTTGCGCCTGCTGGGATTCACGAATGAACAGATTGCCGGCATTGAAACGCAGTCCGACGTTTCCGAACACCTGGCAGTGAAAGCTCCCGAAAGTGGAATTGTCATCGAGAAAATGGTAGTCGAGGGTCAATATGTTGAACCCGGCATGGACTTGTTCAGAATTGCCGACCTCTCCAAGATGTGGGCGGTTTTTGAAGCCTATGAATCCGAGATTTCGTTTCTCTCTGTCGGCGACGAAATCCGTTTTGTCGTTGAGTCATTTCCCGGTGAACAATTCACTGCAAAGATCGATTTCATCAATCCAACTCTTGATCCGATGACTCGCACAGTGCAAGTAAGAGCAATCGTTAACAACACAAATCGACAGCTGAAACCAGAAACGTTTGCAACGGCGATAGTCAATACGACTACAGCATCTGATGATGCTTCTGCTCAGTCGCTCTTGGTGCCTGCGACGGCAGTGCTGTTCACTGGGACACGCGCCGTCGTGTATGTGCAGCTGCCCAGCGAAGAAGGCCCGTTGTTTGAGGGCCGCGAAATCACCATCGGCAAGCGTGTCGGGGATCAATACATCGTAGTCGAAGGATTGAATGAAGGAGACATGGTGGTCACCAACGGTGCGTTCAGGCTCGACAGCGAACTGCAGATTCAGGCGAAACCGAGCATGATGTCAGCGCCGGATCGTTCAAGCTCTGTCTCCACCGGTCACGATTCACAACTTCATGCGGTTGCTGAAACACCTGATGACAATGTCGTTTCGACATCCGCACGCAACGCACTGACTCCCCTTTACAACGACTACTTCAAATTCCAAATGGCGCTGGCAGACGATGATCTCGATGCCTCGCGGAAGCATGCCAGTCAACTTGAAAAGACAATCGCGAGTGTCGATATGTCGTTATTCTCAGGCTCGGCACATGACCAGTGGATGAAACTGTCAGCACAGATGACAAAGTTTTCAGAGATTGCTGCGAAAGCCACTGATATTGAAGGCGCACGCGATGCGTTCTTCCATCTTTCCAACGCGGTCATTGATCTACACAAAACTTTCGGTCACGGTAGCGATATGAACTACTACCTGACATTTTGCCCGATGGCTCGCAATAACAAAGGCGCCTATTGGCTGCAGACTGTCGACACGGTATACAATTCTTTCTATGGCGACATGATGTTGCGTTGTGGCGAGATCAAACAGGCGCTCAAGCCAGAGAACTAATCGATGAACGATCCCTATCAAATTCCTGATCCGTCCAAGATGTCGTTGATCGACCGCATCATCGCCTTCTGCCTCGACAACAAGCTGGTTGTCCTGTTAGTGACGTTGGCTGTGCTCGTCTGGGGAGTGATAGTAGCGCCGTTCGATTGGGATATTGACTTTCTTCCTCGTGATCCGGTTGCCGTCGATGCCATTCCCGACATCGGCGAGAATCAGCAGATCGTCTTCACCGAGTGGGATGGCCGCTCAGCACAAGATATTGAAGATCAGATCACATATCCGCTAACCTCGGCATTGCTGGGTCTACCCGGCGTCAAGACTGTTCGCAGCTACTCGTATCTCGGGTTTTCGACGATCTACATCATCTTCACCGACGATGTTGAGTTCTATTGGTCGCGAACGCGCATACTTGAGAAGCTAAACTCACTGCCCTCTGAAGTTCTCCCACCGGGTGTGAAGCCGACTCTCGGACCAGATGCAACTGCGTTGGGGCAGGTCTTCTGGTACACTCTTGAAGGTCGCGACCCTACTGGCAAGGCAACTGGCGGGTGGGATCTGCACGAACTGCGATCGATTCAGGATTGGTCCGTGCGCTATACTCTGCAATCAGCGGAAGGTGTTGCAGAGGTTGCTTCTATTGGCGGTTTCGTTAAAGAATATCAAGTCGATGTCAATCCCAGTGCCTTGCGCGCCTTCGATGTGATGCTCGAAGACGTCTTTGAAGCAGTGCGCAAATCCAATATCGATGTCGGCGCCGGAACGATCGAGATCAACAACATCGAGTACACGATTCGCGGCGTCGGATTTCTCAAAAGTGTCGCCGATCTCGAGAATTCAGTAATTAAGCAAACCAACAATCTACCGGTTCGCATCAAGGATGTTGCGACAGTCTCGCTTGGTCCAGCGATGCGCAGGGGAATTCTCGACAAGGGCGGGGCCGAAGTCGTCGGCGGTGTTGTGGTCGCGCGATTCGGAGAGAATCCGCTGGCGACAATCAAGAACGTCAAGAGCAAGATTGCCGAGCTATCCGCCGGATTGCCGCAGAAAACCTTGGCTGACGGCACAATCTCAAAAGTCACAGTTGTGCCATTCTATGACCGTACCGGCCTTATCTACGAGACCCTCGGCACACTCAACTCTGCTATCGTAGATGAGATCATCGTCACAATAATCGTTGTGCTGGTGATGGTGATGCACCTTCGCAGTTCGCTGCTGATATCGGGGCTGCTGCCGGTGGCTGTGTTTGGGTCATTCATCGGAATGAAGCTATTCGGTGTAGACGCAAACGTCATGGCGCTTGCGGGAATTGCGATTGCCATCGGCGACATTGTCGATATGGGGATTGTCATCTGCGAAAACATATTGCGCCACTTTGACGAAGCTCCTCCCGGAACGTCGCGACGCAACATTATCTTTAGAGCAACTTCAGAGGTCGGTTCAGCAGTTCTTACAACCATTGCAACCACGGTGGTTTCATTTCTGCCGGTCTTCACGATGATTGCCGCCGAAGGGAAGATGTTCAAGCCGCTGGCTTACACCAAGACATTCGCCCTGGTCGCATCGGTCGTTGTCGCGCTGACTATCGTTCCTGCGCTTGCGCACTTGATGTTCAGCAACCCCGGCAAGCAGAAACGAAGTTCGCGACTCATACCAATTGGGCTCGGCGTGGCGGGAATTGTATTGATTTCAATGTGGTCTCTTTGGTTGGCAGGATTGATGCTGATTGCAATCGCGGGTTACATGATCTCCAAACCAATGCTGTCCGACTCGCTTCAGACCAAAATGCCAATGTACATCAACTATGCTCTCGCGCTGTTTGTGGCGTCGATCCTTGCAAAGCACTGGATGCCGCTCGGAGTCGGCACCGGCGAATTCTTGAATTTTATTTTCGTCGTCTTGGTTGTAGGCGGAATACTTGCACTATTCCTATTGTTCATCAAGGCTTACCAGCCGGTACTGCGTTGGTGCTTGAACAACCGGCTATTGTTTCTCTCGATGCCGACCGCGTTGACGATTGTCGGATTTATCATTTGGCTCGGATTCGATTCCATATTTGGATTCATGCCGAACTTCATTCGTTCATCCTCGCCTTATGTAGCCGTGAACCACGCCTTTCCCGGAACCGGCAAGGAGTTCATGCCCGACCTCGATGAGGGCTCTTTCCTGTATATGCCGACGACAATGCCACACGCGTCGATTGACGAGGCGCTCAGCATACTGCAGCTTCAAGACAAATCCTTCGAGAGTATTCCGGAAGTCGAATCAGTAGTCGGCAAGTTGGGACGCGTCGAATCCTCGCTTGATCCTGCGCCAACGTCGATGATCGAAACCGTCATCAGCTACAAATCCGAGTACCTCAGCGATGAAGACGGTAACCGCCTCAAGTTTCGATTTGATGAAGACTCGAATGCCTTTGTCCGAGACCCAAGCGGCGAGCTGATTCCAGATGATGATGGCAAACCGTTTCGCCAATGGCGCGAACATATCCGCTCGACCGACGATATCTGGAAAGAAATTGTGGCCGCTGGAAAATTGGTCGGTGTCACGTCAGCGCCAAAATTTCAGCCGATTGCGGCACGCATTGTCATGTTGCAGTCTGGCATGCGCGCACCAATGGGAGTCAAGATCAAGGGGCCGAATCTCGAAACTGTCGATGCTGTAGGCTTGGAAATTGAGAAACTTCTCAAAGAAGTTGGCTCGGTAGAGCCTGCGACAGTCGTCGCCGACCGTATCGTCGGCAATCCATATCTCGAAATCGAAATTGATCGCGACGCGATTGCACGTTACGGTTTGACAATTCGCGATGTGCAGGATGTCATCGAGGTTGCTCTTGGCGGCATGCCGATTACTACCACCGTCGAGGGCCGCGAACGCTATCCGGTGCGGGTACGATATCAACGCGAGTTGCGAAATTCGATCGAGGAAATTGCTCGCGTACTGGTGGCAACATCAGATGGCAAACAGATTCCTTTGATCCAGTTGGCGAGCATCAACTACGTTCGCGGGCCGATGATGATCCGTTCCGAGGATACATTCCTCACCGGATATGTCATCTTCGACAAGAAACCCGGAAGTGCTGAAGTTGATGTTGTCGAGGAAGCCGACGAATTTCTGAAAGCGAAAATCGCTTCCGGCGAGTTCGTCATTCCGTCCGGTGTGAGTTATAGCTTTGCCGGAAGCTACGAGAACCAGATACGTTCCGAGAAGACACTTCTCATTGTGATCCCGCTCGCGTTGTTCATCATTTTCATGCTGATATATTTTCAGTTTCGGGACGTGCCGGTTACGATGCTGGTCTTCACCGGAATCTTTGTAGCGTGGTCGGGTGGATTCCTGATGATGTGGTTCTACGGGCAGGAATGGTTCTTCAACTTTTCGCTCTTTGGCGAGAATGTCCGCGAATTCTACAATATCAAGATGTACAATCTGTCCGTCGCAGTCTGGGTCGGTTTCCTCGCGCTTTTCGGCGTCGCTACCGATGACGGCGTTCTGATATCTACTTACATCAAGCAGGTGTTCAAGGACAAGAAACCAACCTCGCCGGCAGAGATACGTGAGGCGATAATCCTCGCCGGCTCCAGACGAATCCGTCCGGCATTGATGACCGTGGCGACAACTCTGCTGGCACTGATACCGATATTGACAGCTTCCGGCAAAGGCTCTGATGTGATGATTCCTATGGCGATACCGTCATTTGGTGGCATGACCATTGCAATCATCACAGTGCTAACCGTGCCGGTATTGCACAGCTATGTGGCGGAATATCGGCTCAAACGCGGCCAAGAGTTGTAGTCGCCATTGTTACAGGAAATTCAAAGGGGAGATTAGTAGCGAAGGCCGGGACTATCCGGTCCCATAAGAACAGTGAACTCGCGCAACAGTTGCGGGTCAAAGTTGTTTTTCATTCCATGCATCAACTTCAAAGCAGAAAATGTCTCAATAGCTGATTGGTAGACTCGCTCCGTAGTAAGTGCATCGAAGACGTCGGCGATGGCAACTATCCGGCTGTAAGGGTGCATGTCCGCCTCGACCAGCCCGAATGGATAGCCTGAGCCGTCGATTCGCTCGTGGTGATGCAGGACCGGGTAATAGGATTCCTCGTGAATCAGATCTGTTTCCCGCAAGATGTCGCCGCCCCAACCGGGATGTTTCTTCATGATTTCAAATTCAGAGCGATTCAGCGAAGTGCGCTTTGTGAGTATCCGTTCCGGTACCTTGCTCTTGCCGACATCATGCAGAAGCGCTCCGGTTCCGAGCACAGTAAGTTCGTTTCGATCATCAATTCCGAGTTGTCGAGCCAGCGCTAACGAGAACGTCGCCACGTTTACTGAATGCGTGTACGTGTAGTAGTTGAACGAAGTGATCTTCATCAGACTCAAGAACGCATCGCGCCCCTTGAGAATGTAGTCGATAGTATTCTCGACCAACCCCTGACTGCGTTTGATGTTCTCGGAGTAAGTCGGATTGGCGAGAACGTCCTTAATCAGCGCTTTCGACGTGTCGTAAAGAATCTCAGCTTTTTTGACTTCTTCTATCTTGGGGTCAGATAGGATGTCCGACATGTTCTCTTCGATGTACCGTTGGTATGCCGCTTTGGAATCGTGGGCGATGTAGATATGCTGGACATTGTTCTCACGCAGTCGCTCGAGGTTTTCATAGGTAAAGGGAAGCGTTTGCGAGCGATACAAAACCAGTTCACGGCCGACGTAGATGTAGATATCGAATCCCAGTATCTTGTCGATTCGCAGCGATTCGACATGAATGGGGATAAACGCCGGCTGACCAGCCTCCTGGCGCTTCTTCAGCAAATGTTCTGATTGCGAGAGCATCAAGAGAAGTATCGACAAAGGGTTACGGTTACTTGAAACCAAAAAAAACCGGCCCTGCACTTGGCAGGACCGGTCCACAGAAAGGGAGGGGCCAACAGGCTACACTAAAGAGGAGGAATTTGTCAGCTGCCGTAGCTCTTGACTAACATCATGACCGACTGCAGCGAGGTAGTAATATTGGTGAGGGCTTTTGAGTATCTTTTCAACAGCTCGGAGTACTGCCAGCGCATCGAAAACGCCTTTTCCGGAAAATCGAACAGATCCAGCAACGTTTTGCGGTAGATCTCGTCGAGATAGCGCACGACATCGTAGGTGTATTCCGGCAGATCGTCGTCGGTGGCATTGCCTTTGCTGAGTTTATCGCGATAGGCTTCGACCTTCTCGAGTACGACAGTACCGAAGCACCAGGGTGACATTACGACGCCGAAATTGTTGCCTTCGCTGTAGAAGTCATACACCGTGCGGAGAAGAACTTCGATGACCTTTTTCCGGGCATAGAGATAAGCATGCAGTTCATTCTGGTGCGGCTGCAACTCAGACAGTTTCACTTTGACATCTTTAAGGTCTGCGAGGGCGCGTGTTTCAACTTGTTCCAGGAATCCGTAATAGTCCTCGAAGTAGACCTTTACATTTTCACTCAGGGTGTAGATGAAGTAACCTCCATCGTCCTTCTTCACTCGCGGCTCAACGCTCTTCTCGAAGCGGTTTGCGGCGAATCCTCTCTTCATGTCTGTTGCTATCATTGTAGTGTTTCTCCTTCCCTCTCTATCGTTCACGAAGACACTCTTACGCAATAGCTGTGCCGAGCGCGAATTTCCGCCAACAGACGCAGGGAGGTAAGGAATTGTGTTGAGGATAAAGGGGTTACGGGCGCCAGGCGAAAAAATGCCCGAAGAAGCTGCAATGCACACTATGCGCGCGATTGCACTTTCATCTGCAGACTATGCAATGACGTGAACAAAGATTCAGAAGCAGTTTACTTGGGAACTCGAAGGAGTAGGAAAAGTCCCAGCACAAAGAACACAGCATTAGTGCCCCAGGCAGCAACCAATGGCGAGATAATCCCGTTGTGTCCCATCTCAATAGCGACTTTTACCATAGTGAAAAACACGAACGAGATTCCCATCGACAATCCGAAACTGATACCAATGCCCGCACGGCGCGGATTTGACGCCAATGCCACACCTATAAGAATGATGATCACATTGATCAGTGGGAACGAAGTCTTATTATAGAGGTCCACCGTTTGCGGTGTGACATCTTTACCGAGTGCACGACTAACAGCGATAAACCGCTGCAGTTTGAAGTAATCCATCGAGTAAGCATCCTGCCGGGTGAACCAATCCTCAAAGAAACCCGGCTCTTCGCGAAATCCGATGAATGTCATCGAATCGTGAGTAATCGACATAATCGGTTGGCTTGCCGAATCAAGATCGCCTATCTCCTTGACTGCCACACCTGTGCCAACCCAAACAGAATCACGCCATTCGAGCTTTTGCGCTGTGATGATCTGCTTCAGTGATCGACCGGCAAAAGTCTGAATCAGCACATCCTCGCCGGTGGCCGATTTGGACACGTAATTGCCAAACTGAAAAATACGTCCGTCGAGACCCTGGAACAACTGATTGCGATAAACTCCGGCGCTTTCGCTTTTGCGTCGTTCAATGCGTTCAGTCTTGATGATGTTCTTTTGATGATTGGCCTCCGGAAGAACCAGCTCGCCAAATACCCACAGCCCGCCGGCAATCACGAAACCGGCCGTCATAAGAACAACGGCAATACGATAGATTGAAATGCCGGCCGCTTTCATGGCAGTCAGTTCATTTGTCTTTGCCAACAAACCTATTGAGAAAATCGCCGCCAGAAGCGTCGCTATCGGGCAGGTCAGAACTACAATGAATGGGGTGAAATACAGATAATAAAGCGCAATATCCGACGCCTTCGCGCCGGACTCAACATACTTGCCGATATTCTCAACTAGATTGACGAGGTCGAAGATCAGAATAAAGCAGGCTATAGCGACAAAGAATGTCAGGAAGAAGCGCCTGAGCAGATATCGGGCGAGTATGCTCAACTGCGCTTGCTCCGCCAGAAGATCGTCTGCAGTGCCGCCAGAAAACTTTTCTCGCTTCGCACCCAGTAGATAAGAATCAACCCGACGCCTACCATCAGAATGTTTGCCGTCCACATTGCCACCCACGCCGGAATCACCAATCTATCTGCAAGCTGTTCACCGCCGATGAGAAATGCCCAATAGACTGTGAAGAGACCGATTGAGATACCAACTGAAAGCGCCATACCGCCGCCGCGACTTACGACACCAAGTGGCGCGCCAATCAGGATAAACGCCAAACAAGCCGCCGGAAGTGAGTATTTCTTATGAATCTCCACTGCATACTTGGAGATCAGTTTGATGTTCGTCGCTATTTGTGTTCGCCGAGTCTTGAACAACCGCGTCATTTGAACAATCTTGTTATAGGACTGTCCGACGGCGTAGGTGAGCCACTCGCGGGCACCGCGATTGTCACCTTCGACGAACTTTGCCGGCGCGCTCAATACAGTCAAGAGTGAAGAATCAGTGTCGAGTACTACGGCATTGCGATAGTCGGCAATTTCCTTTTCCCAGGCGTGCACCTTCTCAAGCATCTGCGGCGCCGACATCTCGCGGTCACCGCGATAGTCCTGCTGGGTTTCTTTCAATCGCGTGTCGAGATTTCCAACTTTGAATGTTTGCGAACGAAAGGCAGAGATTCGATAATCACGGGCGTTGTCGCGATCCTGTTCGTGTACTTGTCCGCTCATTAGATGAAACGTGATCATTTCGTCGCGAGGAGAGAATTCAACTGTTCCGGAATCGGCGGTTATCGTGCGATTTAGATTCTGATTGGTGCGGTCATATATCACCGCACCCTTGATCCTAGATGTCTTGTGGTCAATGTCTTCCACTAAGACGATGTATCCGGGGATGTCATCCACGAAGACGCCGGGTTGAATCTGAAGAGCAGGGCGTAGCCTGCCAATGTCGCTTCTCAAATTCGATGCCATGTGATTGGCTTCAGGCAAGACATCGTTGTTAAACCAAATCAATCCGCCGCCAATCAATGAAGCCGCAACTACGACCGGGATCATCAGCCGGAAAATGTCTATTCCCAGCGATTTGATAGCGAGTATTTCTTTGTCGCCAGTCATCCGGCCAAAGGCCATCAATGTTCCTACCAATACAGCCATCGGAACTGCCAATGCCAACATCCAAGCGAGATTCAATACGAGAAACTTGACAACGGTCCAAGTTGACAAATCCTTGCCGATAATCAGTTCCAGCATGCGCGGGATGAAATCGATAATCAGGACAAATGTAATAATGAAGAAGGCGAATAAGAAGGGACCGAGATGCTCCCTAAGGATGTAGCGCGTTAGAATCCACACAGAACATTCTACAACTGTCGCTTAGGCATCGGCAAGGGAAATTGTTGCGCTCAATGAGAGTGAGAGCTCAGTCCGACCAACAGCGCCATTGCTGCGACCCCAAGTATAATGCAGATAAACTGACCAACCGAATTGGAGAGCTTAACGTCGTGCTGAAGCTCTGGAATCAAGTCGGAACCGGCAATGTAAAGAAATCCACCGGCAGTAACCGGAATCATCGCTTCAGTAAGATGCCCGATACTCGGTCCAAGAGACAGCACGGCTATTGCCCCGACCATGGCAACAGAAGCTGACAGGAAGTTAAAGATCAAAGCGCGCCTAACCGTCATGCCGCTGTGAATTAGAATGCCGAAGTCACCAATTTCCTGAGGAATCTCATGGAGTACTATTGCTACTGATGTGGTCAGCCCCAGCGGTATACTCACCAGGAATGTCGAGCCGATCAGCACGCCGTCGATTAGATTGTGCAGGGCATCGCTGACAATATTCAGCGTAGCCATTGGATGTGTATGCTGATGCGAAGTCACGTGGCAATGCCGCCAGCGAAGAAACTTCTCCAAAACGAAGAAGATCATGATCCCGACAACTATCAGCAGCGACGTGGTTATCGATGACTCGCTGTGATGGAAGGCCTCGGGAAGCAGATGAATAAACGCATTGCCGAATAATCCGCCGACCGCAAATGCTACAAGATAGAGCGTGATTCGTTGGAGTCGATCGCGTGATAGCGACATCGTAAAGACGCCAACCAGCGAAATCAAACTCACCACTGCGACGCTGACTAAGGTATATGTCCAGACTTCCAATGAATCTCCTGTTACACACCATTCCGGCAAACTTGCTTGATACTTATAATGTGATCTGTCGGAGGCATCGCCAGTGTACAGCAGATGTCGGTAGCCGTCAAGCACAAACATATCAGTCAGACTTCGAGTAGAATCTCAGTTATGTCCCGCACACCAATTAGACCCGACAGTGCCCCAACCATTCGAGCATTATTACTTCGTTGGTTTGCTCGAAACAAGCGACCCGATCCGTGGCGTCTCAATCCCACACCATATTCGATTTGGGTTGCGGAAGTTATGCTTCAGCAGACCGTTGTTGCGGCAGTCATACCTTTCTATACTGCCTGGATGAGGAAGTTTCCCGACGTTCAAAGTCTGGCAGACGCTCCAGAGAAGGACGTTCTGCGTCAATGGGAAGGTCTCGGCTACTACTCACGTGCGCGCAATTTGCGCAAAGCCGCGCAGGTATCTGGTTGAGCAGTACGACGGAAAATTGCCACAACAATTCGATGAACTTGTCGGTCTTCCCGGAATCGGTGACTACACGGCATCGGCGATTATGAGCATCGCCTTCAAGAAGCCATATCCGGTTCTCGACGCAAATGTACGTCGAGTGGTAAGTCGCATTCTCGCAATTCAAACAGAGGACCACGCGACTTCACAGAAAATCCGCGAATTCCTTCAAGTCGTGATTTCCAAGAAGAAGCCGGGTGAATTCAATGAAGCGATGATGGAACTCGGCCAGACAATCTGCCGGGCGCGAAATCCGATCTGTGAGCGATGTCCAATCAAGAGCAAGTGCCGAGCGAATGAACTCGGTATCCAATCGGAAATTCCGATGAAGTTGTCAAAGGCAACAATTGAGAGGCGATCACTGGTGTTCATACTTCAATACAGGGACAAAATCCTACTTCAAGAAAATCTCAGCGGTCTGTTTGCCGGAATGAAGTCTCTGCCGCGGATTGCTTATTCTGGGAAGTCGCCGAAGTTTGCGGCCAGCAAATTCCTGCACTTAAGAGGACACGATAAGTTCGAAATCATAGGAAGACTTAAGGTTAGGACACACAAGTATACCAAATACTCTGATCGGCTCACGCCAATAGTTGTCGAACTTCAAGGCAAGATTGGACTCAAGATGGGCAATGTTTCTTGGGTTATGCTGAATAGTCTGGATGAACACCCGCTTCCAGCAATCGATAGGAAAATTGTCGCCGATTTCCTGAATCTGGTCAAGTCTAATCATAGAATAAATCATCAATTATTTTAATTCCCACCTTCAAGATTTCCTTTTGGTGAAAGCAACTTTCGTGTAAATTGCTTCGTTCCTGCGGCGCTTGCAAAACGCGACCGTCTGAAACGTTTGAAGTCACTGACTTCGACACAAATGATAAGGTTGGTTTAAAATGTCACCGTACAAAACACCCGATGGTAAAGTACTAATCACCCTGATTCCCGGCGACGGTATCGGACCTGAGTGCGTTAACTCGGCGAAGAAAATGATCGAAGCTACAGGTGCTCCGATTGCCTGGGAAGAGCGCGCTGCCGGTGAAAGCGTTTTTAAGCAGGGTATCCCTTCCGGCGTTACTCCCGAAACGATCGAGTCGATCAAGAAGACGCGCCTCGTATTGAAGGGCCCCCTTGGCACGCCGATCGGTTATGGCGAGAAGAGCGCAAATGTCACACTGCGCAAACTGTTCGAAACCTACGGCAACATTCGTCCGGCGAGAGAAATTCCGGGAGTCACGACTCCATACACTGGCCGTGGCGTTGATCTTATTGTTGTTCGTGAAAATGTCGAAGATCTTTACGCCGGTATCGAGCATATGCAGACACCGGGCGTCGCTCAGTGTCTCAAGCTGATTTCGCGCAAAGGTTGCGAGAAGATCGTCCGCCTTGGATTTGAAGTTGCACGCGCCGAAGGCCGCAAGACCGTTCATTGCGCCACCAAAGCCAATATCATGAAGTTCACTGAAGGCACGCTTAAGCGCGCATTCGAGGCGATCGCACCAGAGTATCCGGATATCGAATCGTACCACATCATTATCGATAACTGCGCTCACCAGCTCGTTAAGAAGCCGGAACAGTTTGATGTCATCATCACGACCAACATGAATGGCGACATCATCAGCGACTTGAGCTCTGCATTGATCGGTGGACTTGGATTCGCCCCGTCGGCAAATCTCGGCACCGATATCGCCATCTTTGAAGCCGTTCACGGATCGGCGCCGAAGTATGCAGGCAAGAACGTCATCAATCCGACCGCGGTCGTGTTCTCCGCAGTGATGATGCTTCGGTACATGGGATTATTCACCGAAGCCGCAACGATTGAAAACGCCGTGCTCTTCACACTCGAGGAAGGCAAAGTCATGCCGCGCGATGTCGTCGGCGACGCCAAGGCTGCTTCGACCACTGCTTACACTGACGCGATCATTGCCAACTACGGCAAGAAACCGTCAAAGGTACAGATCCGCGACCATAAGCCGATCAAGATGCCCGATGTTTCCTCCAGACCAGATTTCGTGGTTGCCAAGACGCGCAAGGTCGTCGGACTTGACCTCTTCGTCGAATGGGGTAAATCAGTAGACGCACTCGGCAAAGGTATGGAAGCCGTCCTCGAAGGCACTCCGCTCAAGCTGAAGATGGTCTCCAGCCGCGGTACCAAGCTGTATCCTTCAATGGGAACGATCACCGACACGGTTGATGCCTTCACTTGTCGTATCTTAATGCGTGATGCCGGCAAGGACATGACCGACGAGGTACTCGCCGCGATTATGCAAAAGATGAGCGGCAAGTTCACATGGGGACATATTGAGAAGCTGCAAATCTTTGACGACAAGGATGGCTTCACCAAGGCCCAAGGCGAAGACTAAACTTCGTACCGTCCTCTTAATAGAAGATTGGATAGATATGCGGCGGGAAGCAATTCCCGCCGTTTTCTTTGGTTCACATACGCAACGATCAATCTGTTTCCCGCCCGTCAGTCTCTTTAAGTTAGTGACGGTTCACCGATTCTCCCTTTAGTCCATAATCGACAGCACCGGCCCCGTAACTTGTTGCCCTAAATGTTGAAACAATGTATCTTCTTAGTCGATGATTGAATATGGACTCACTTTCACTACCGAAACCGGGATTTAGTTAATAGTGCCAATAGACGATTCAGACGACAAGACAAGAGCTCACGTTGCTCTGACAAGCGGAACGATGATCTCGCACTACCGGATCATTGAGAAAATCGGTGCCGGAGGAATGGGTGAAGTCTTTCTCGCCGAGGATACCAGACTCAAGCGAAACGTCGCACTGAAATTTCTGCCATCCCATCTTGTGTTACATGAAGAAATCAAGACCCGGTTTTTGCGAGAAGCACAAGCTGTTGCCAAGCTGAATCATCCTAACATTGTCACGATCTATGATGTAAGCGAATTCAACGGCAGGCCATTCTTTGCGATGGAACATGTCGAAGGGAATTTACTTCATCACTTCGCCCACGAAAAACCGTTGCCGCTCGACACGGTTGTGGATTACGCCATTCAAGTGTGCCAGGGAATCGGCGAGGCGCACCGCGCCGGCGTAATTCACCGGGATATCAAAGCCACCAACATCATCGTTGATATCAAGGGACGGGCTCGATTGCTTGATTTTGGTCTGGCAGCCGTTGCCGGGGACGACAAGTTGACGAAGACCGGCTCTACGCTCGGCACCGTAGCGTACATGTCGCCGGAGCAGGTTTCAGGACGAGATATTGACCAGCGATCAGACCTGTTTTCCTTTGGTGTCGTTCTTTATGAATTGCTCGCAGGGCGCACGCCCTTCCGGCGCGACAGCGAAGGCGCAACTCTTAGGGCAATAATGCAGGATACACCGGAACCACTAGGGCGCTACAAATCGGACATCCCGCAAAAGCTTCAGCAAATTCTCGACAAGCTGCTTGAGAAAGACCGTCAGATGAGATATCAGACGGCTGAAGATATCATTGCTGATCTGAAACGGCTCGCTTATGACTCACAGCAGACCGGAAGTCACCCTCCGCCCAAAGCGGTCAAATCACACCTTAAAGTGTATGTCGGAGCGGCGATAGTCGTTGTTGTGGTAGTTTTGGCCGTCTACTTGATCCCGCGGTCTCAATCGAGTCATTCAGAGACAACCAATGCCATGCCGATGATTGCGGTTTTGCCATTTGAGAACTTGGGAAGTCCCGATGACGAATATTTCGCGGATGGCATGACTGAAGAGATCACTTCCCGCCTGGCCGGTATTGAAGGTCTCGGCGTGATTTCCCGTACGAGTGCGATGCAATACAAGAAATCTGGGAAGAGCCTAAGTCAGATCGGAAGCGAGCTTGGAGTAAATTACGTCCTTGAGGGAACTATACGATGGGCAAAGTCAGGCGGACAGACTAAGGTCAGAATTACGCCACAACTTATTCGAGTGTCGGATGATCGCCACATGTGGGCTGACAACTACGAGCGAGCATTAATGGAAGTATTCGCTGTGCAAGCGGAAATCGCCTCACAGATCGTCGACCAACTTGGATTGACGCTTCTTGAACCAGAGCGTGAAAAACTCGCGGATAAACCGACGAGCAATGAGCGAGCATATGAGTATTACCTTAAAGGAATCAGCGGCTACCGACAAACCGACCAGGGATTTAAGGCGAGGACAACCTACGCGGCTTATTTTGACAGTGCTGTGATGCTGGATCCCGAGTTTGCTTTGGCTCACGCGGAAAGATCAATTGCCTATACTTGGCTCGGTTATGAATTGAGCTCGCCGGAGAAGAAAGCAGTAGCACGTCAGGCAGCCGAAAAGGCGTTGCAGCTAAATGCAAAGCTTCCTCAAGGTCACCGCGCACTCGGGACCTACTACAATGTAATCGAAACTGACTACAATCAGGCGCTGGCAGAATTTGAGATTGCCAAATCGGAACTCCCCAATGATCCCGAACTCTTAGCCGGCATAGCGTTCGTTCAGATGCGCCAAGGTAGATTCTCGGAATCGCAAAGCAATTATCGCCGTGCCGCCGAGCTTGATCCACTTGAAGCGCGAAGGCATATGGAGTTGGCTGGTTGTCTCGGTCTTACCCGCTCCTTTGACGAGGTGGAAGCATCAATCAATCGCGCCATTGCGCTAGAACCAACCAGGTCTTCCCACTATACTTCAAGAATCAATTACTACGGGACACGCTATGGCGACCTGGACAAGATGGAGCAACTTGCCCGGCAGACCCTTAAACACGTTGATACTCTGAGTCTGTTTTCGGAGAATTCGTGGCTGTTTTTCCGACGTCTTCCTGATCTACCCATTGATTCACTCTTTGCTCGCCATCTGCGCGAACTTCGAAACGAAGCAAAGCCCCAGGATTTTCACCTGAGCGTGAGCTTTATGTACCGATTACGCGGTGATTCGGCGCTGTCTCTCGCGCATGCCGATTCGGCCAGACAACTTCTTGAAATTGCCATTGATGACCAGCCCGATGACCCCCATCTTGTTTCTCCTCTCGGAGGGGTGCTCGCAATATTAGGGGAATGCGACCGGGCAGTTGAAATGGGGCATCGAGCCATGGACCTTCTCTCAGTTGATAAATGCCACTGGTGAGGACCTTCAATGGTCATGGTCATGGCCAATGTTTACGTGATGTGTGGACGGTACGAAGAGGCAATCGAAAGACTCGACTATCTCCTATCAATTGAATCAGGTCTCACGACAAATGACTTCAAGTTGAACGAGGAATTCAAGCCGCTGTGGGATCTTCCAGCTTATCAGGAAATGATCCGCAAGCACGCCACCTCCAACCTGCCGTAATACTCCCGGTTCGCAATTGGCTGAATAGCCAGGCCATTTGCGGAGTATGACGCGGAGACGTCGCTTTTGCTTTTACTTCAGACTTGCTGTTCTGTTGACTTGGGAAGAATTACGCGGACCTTTTCGATTCGCTGGCCACCGACGCGTTCGACGACGAACTCAATCCCATCGGAAGCGACTTTCTGACCAACATCCGGCAACGAACCAACGAGGTCGTAGATGTAACCGCCAACCGTCTCGAATTCTTTTTCCTCCAGTTTCAGATCGAGTTGATCGGACAAATCATACATCGAAAGATTCGCAGATACCACATACTCGGTATCCGAGACCTTGACAATGTCAGCTTCTTCCGAGTCGTGCTCATCTTGAATGTCGCCGACAATCAATTCTAACAAGTCCTCTAATGTCACCAGTCCAGCTGTGCCGCCGTATTCATCGACGACAATTGCCATGTGAACCTTTTGGACTTTAAACTCTTCGAGCAGTTTCGACAATTGCTTGCTTTCGGGAACGAATAGTGCCGGTCGTGCAATTTGTGTGACGTCCGTATCAAGAGAAGGCAGCGGTGACTGTTTGAATAGATCCTTCACATGCAGTATTCCCACGATGTTGTCGATTCCGTTTTTGCATACCGGCAGGCGTGAATAGCCGGTTTCAGCTACGACTTCACGAACTTCGGCGAAACTAGTGCCCGTTTCAAGGAACTTGATCTCAATGCGCGGAATCATGACTTCGCGAACTTCCGAATCCGCAAGGTCGAACACGTTGACGATCATGTCGCGGACGCTCTCTTCCATAGCCGGTTCGTCGATACCCGCCGAATCAGCCAGCTCTTCGATGGCGCGCTCGACGATTTCTTCCTTGCGTTCATCGAGGTCCTGCTGGTCAATCAAGCTGCTTTTGAATTTAATGATTGACGACACTGCCGGTGAGGCCAAGGTGACAAAACTATAGAGCATCCATGCCTTTGATGCGATGATGTCGAGTTCACGTTCTTGCTTGAGATTCGGAGCGATGACTGCAACAAGCGTAGTGTAAACAAACCAGCCGATGACTATCAGGGCAATCTCGATCGCATACTTTTGGATGCTTGGTACTTCGAAGCTCGAGCCGATGAGGAACCATAGTATGGTTGAGACGATCAATGATCCCGACTGGATCAGTGTCGCAGTCACCACCAGTCGCTTGGGATTCGTCATGAGTTTCTGAACGGTTTGCTGTTTCTTTTCCGGAAGCGATTCGATGAATTTCTTTTCATCGTGGTCGGACAAATACAATCCGCCGGCCGCGACTGCAAACACATACGACAAGTAGTACAAAATCAGGATCGCAAAAAACGCGGCAACGAATATCATCGCTTGCTCCTCGCATCCAGCATTGCCAGATACTTGTCTTCCTTGGCGGCCATGATCGCGCGTTTTTGTTTTGTCGGATGGTGTATGCCTTGCAGGTGCAGCAATCCGTGGCAGAAAAGCTTGTGTATCTCTTGTGTGGGAGTGATTCCATACTCAGCGGCATTGCGGCGCGCCTCTGGAATCGAGATGTATATTTCGCCTAAGAGCGGGTCAGAATCGTCTTCCATAGCAAATGACAAAACGTCGGTTGTTTTCTCCTTTCCGCGAAACTCGCGGTTGAGTTCATACATACGACTGTCATCGACAAAAATCAAGTTCACATTTTTATTACATCGCTCGCCCTTGAGCACCATCTGCGCCAACTGCGTCAAACTCTTGCGGGGTATGCGGGTATTGGAAACGCTGTTGTGAATTGTGATGGTCGGCATCAAGCGGGCTTTTCTTCTTCGCGCGTGGGATAATCAACGCGACTGTGGAATGCCCCCATCAACACCTTGGCAAACGCATCCTCGATGCCTTGAAGGTCATTTAGGGTAAGCGTTGACTCCGAAAGTTGTCCTGATTGAAACTTGTCGGTAATCAACCGCTTAATCAAGTTGCGAATGCGCGCCGGTTTCGGATCATCCAACGTGCGAGATGCTGCTTCTACCGAATCGGCGAGCATTAGGATCGCCGTCTCGCGCGACTGCGGTTTGGGACCGGGATACCGGAACTCAGCGTCAGAGACTTCTTCATCGGGACGAAGTTCTTTAGCTTTGTTGTAGAAGAACGACATCAACGACGTGCCGTGGTGTTCTTCAATGAACGCGATAATTCGATCGGGCAAATCGTTTTCTTCTGCAAGTTCTCTTCCGCGCGTGATGTGCGACTTAATCACAATTGCCGACATTGTCGGCGACAACTCATCGTGTTTGCTGCGCAGTCCCATCTGATTTTCAACGAAGTACTCAGGGATTTCCATCTTGCCGACATCGTGATAATATGCTCCGATTCGCGCCAACAGTGAATTCGCGCCGATTGATTCCGCTGCTGCTTCGCATAAGCTACCGATCACAAGTGAATGATGATAGGTGCCGGGTGATTCGAGTGCCAGCCTCTTGAGAAGCGGATGATTCATGTCGGACAATTCCAGCAATGTGATGTTTGTCGTGAACGAGAAAAAGACTCAAACAACGGCAGTACAGCCATCGCAATAAACGAAGACGCCGCAGCGTTAATCAGCGAGTATCCGCATTGCTGAAGTACAAAGTCGCCCGACGCAAACTTCAGCGACTCCAGCAGGTACGCTGTCGCTGCCAAAGCCAGCGATATGTACAGCGCTCCGCGATAGAAGTCCGACCGCTTTTTTACTTTCTGCATCGTAAATGCTGACACCAAACCGGAAACGACGATCACAAAGCTGATTTCAAAATTGAATTGGAAGAGAATTCCAAATAGCACTGCTTCTGTGAGCGTGACCAGAATCGCGGTCGAGAAGTCGTAGAGAATAGTCACTAATATGATTCCTGCAGTGACCGGTATCAGATAGTTGGATATGCCAGCCTGTTCAGTAATGAGATATGCGGCGACAACCGTTACAAGAATCACCAAAAGCAATGGGAAGATTCGAATCAATACGAAGTCATCTTTGCCGCGCATAGCGCGATACGCAAAGAGGAAGCTCATGAACACAAATGCGACAAACAGGAATCGGGCCAGTATTGGCAGCAAATATTGCAGCAGGCCGGCCTTGGCGCCTGTTACAGAACGATGTTCTGCCAGTGCATTCAGCCATTCCAGATGCGTCTTGGTAACCGGTTCATTCTTGGCAATGATTCGCTGTCCAGCTTTGAACCATACTCGTTCTTGCGATACAGCGGCCAACGCTTCTTCTCGTTTTTGAGTGGTCTCTTCCGGCGAGTAAGTCAGATTCGGCACCAAGAATTCAACAGCGATGTCATAAAGCCAACCGGCGCGGACATTTGCATCTTCCGCGTGAAGGCTCAAATCGGCTTCCAACTCCTTACGATTTTCCGCGAGCCCGCGAATTTGATCGGCGGCATACAGTGAAGCACGGGATTCTCGATTAATCTGTGCTGTCTGGTAGTTCGATGGTACGGCGGTATCGGCAACCGCTACGCCGACAAGGTAGCGATCTTCAAGTGCCTTGCGGATTACCCGCTTCTTCTGCTGAAGACTGTCCGCGGCTACCAGTCGACGCAGTACGCTTTCCTCGATTCGCGGGTAGAACAGGCGCAGCCGATCGGCTCCGCGCTCGACGTTTTTGATCCGTTGTTTGACGCTGTCGGCGAGGAAGAACAATCGATCCAATGCCCGAAATGCAGAGTCGACCTTTGTTTCGTCATATGACATTACGGCCGGTAGCGAGCCGATGACTTCGCGTCTTTCGAACTCTAACTCAGCTTCAGTCTTGTAAACGGGAAACTCGAACGGGGCGATGATATCATCGGTGGCGATGTCGCCAACTTGCGGAGTCGACGGCGGCGCGAACACATGCGCCATGGGAAACAAGAACGATGTGAAAACAATGGCGAATGCGATCACCAACACCAGCCAAAAACGGCTGGCGCCTGATGGCCCGTGCGTCGCCCGCTCCTGCGGATTCGTCGACGCACCTTCCGCATGCCTATGCGGAGGAGATCAAACATAGATTATTTCTGCCCGGTCTCGTAACGATCGAAAGCGCGGATGATTTGCTTCACCAGGCGGTGACGCACTACGTCCTTGTCGGTCAAGTAGGAGAACTTGATCTCGGGAATGTCCTTGAGGATTTTCTGAATGGCAACCAATCCTGATAGTCGCTTTCTGTCGAGGTCGATTTGTGTGACGTCGCCGGTGATGACTGCCTTGGATCCTTCACCTATGCGCGTTAAGAACATCTTCATTTGAGCGACGGTGGTGTTTTGCGATTCGTCCAAAATGACGAACGCCGTATTAAGAGTCCGTCCGCGCATGAACGCCAACGGCACAATCTCGATTACACCTAATTCCATCAGCTTCTTTATCTTATCGGCAGGAAGCATATCATGTAAAGCGTCGTAAACCGGGCGAAGGTACGGGTCAACCTTGGCGCGGATATCTCCGGGTAGAAATCCCAATGATTCTCCAGCCTCCACAGCAGGACGAACAAGGATGATTCGATTGTAGAGCTTGCCTTTAAGTCCGGCAACTGCTTCTGCAACAGCGAGATAGGTCTTTCCAGTACCGGCGGGACCGATTCCGAAAACGATATCGTGCTTCTCGATTGCCTCAATATACTCACGCTGACCGATCGTTTTGGGCGAATATCGGCTTTCACGATACTTGAAAGCGCCGAGGAAATATCCAGCTCGGTCGCCGGTCCTGACCAGATTCCTTTATCTGCGAGATCGCATAGTTCAGGTACTGGTCAGAGATTTCGCCTTTGCGCTGAAGTCTTTCGAACAAGTCAAAGAACAAGGTCTCGGCCTGCGCGGCTTCCGGTCCGGTTATGGTAATGGCGTCTCCACGGGCGACGACTTGGACATCAAAACTGGCTTCGACTGTTCTGAGCAGGTTATTATTGCCTGTAAACAGGGTGCGGGGATCGACACTCTTCAGTTCGATCTTTTTTTTCTATGGGGTCACTCAAGCGGTTTTTCGTACCTCGATTTCTCGAAATTCTGCCCTAAACACGTTGTCACGTCCTTATCGAACGTGACCAACGAGAATACGTTCCTCAAATAGATTCTGTCAATTGAGGGCGCTAAAATGTATCTGATTACTTCTTCTTGTCAATACTTATCGCAAGCGACAGCTCTGCCAGCTGCTCCGGTTCGATTTCGGTCGGCGATCCGTCCATAAGTGACTGTGCTGCAGTCGTTTTCGGGAACGCAATCACATCCCGAAGGGACTCTGATTCCGTCATAATGCCGACAATGCGATCCAAACCGAGACCCATTCCACCGTGAGGCGGGGCGCCGTACTTGAGCGCTGTCAAGCAGGAATCCAAACATCCGATCGGCGCGGGCATCATCCATTCCCAAGATATTCAGGATCTTCTTCTGCATATCGGAGCGATGATTGCGAATGCCGCCGGAGGCAAGCTCGAATCCATTGCACACCAAATCATACTGATTCGCTCGCACTTTTGCCCATGGATGATTCGGGTCACTCAAAGGTGTCGACGTAGTGAAGCCTTCTTCCAAGAGACCCATATCAGCTTCGCGTGGCGAGGTCACTATATTGTGCATCGCATCAAATCGGCCCAGTTCAGAATGGTACTCGAACAATGGAAATTCGGTAACCCAGAGGAACGAGTACTTCGACTTGTCAATAAGTCCGAATTTCTTACCGCAGTAACTGCGAACACGCCCAAGTATTCCTTCGGTTGGCAGCTTCGTACCAGCGCCGAGCATTAACAGGTCGCCGTCCTTGATATTGCCGATTTCGCGAAGTTTCTTCACGACATCATCAGTCAGGAACTTCTTGATCGGCGACTTGATTTCTTCAGCAAATGCAATCCAGGCGAGACCTTTTGCACCGGCGAGCTTCGCCTCGTCTTCGATTTCTTCCAGTTGCTTGCGTGATAGACCGGCTTGACCCGGAGCAATCACGCCCTTGACAACTCCGCCAGTCGCCAACGCTTCGGCGAACACTTTGAATTCGGAACCGGCGAACGCTGTCGAGAAATCAATCAGCTTCATTTCGAATCGGCGATCCGGTTTGTCGGAACCATATTCGCTCATGATCTGATCGTAGGGGAAGCGCGGGAACGGCGTCTCGATCTCGACATTCAATGTCTCTTTGAACGAGTACTTCATCATCCCTTCGACCATTGTGAAGATGTCGTCCTGTGTGACGAAGGACATCTCCAAGTCGATTTGCGTATGCTCCGGCTGGCGATCGGCACGCAGGTCTTCATCACGCAGGCATCTGGCAAGCTGAAAATAGCGGTCAAAACCGGAAATCATCAGGATTTGCTTGAACAATTGCGGCGACTGCGGCAATGCATAGAACTTGCCGGGATGGACGCGCGAAGGCACAACATAGTCCCTTGCTCCTTCGGGAGTCGAGCGCATCAGTAGCGGTGTTTCGATTTCAAGGAATTTCTCGCCATGCAGATACTGCCGAACTGCAAATGCGAAGCGATGGCGCAATTCAATCTTGTCGGCAAGGAATCGCCTGCGCAGGTCAAGATAGCGATAGGTTAGGCGCAGGTCTTCGTTGGCGGCGGTGTCTTCTTCGATTTCAAAAGGCGGAGTTTCTGACTCGGCAAGCAATTCGAAGTCTCTGGCGTCGACTTCGACATCACCGGTGGAGAGATTGGCGTTAATCATGCCTTCCGGACGTTTGACAACGTTTCCGGTGACACTGATCACATATTCGCCCCGCAGGCGCGAGGCGATTTCCATTTTATCGGCAGAAAAGTTATCAGGATGGAAGACTACTTGTGTCACGCCATAGCGGTCGCGCAAATCAACAAATAGAATGCCGCCGTGATTGCGGTATCTCTTTACCCAGCCATTAAGAGTGATGCTTGAGCCGGCGTGCTCTTTGCGAAGTTCCCCGCAGGTATGTGTGCGTCGTAATTGCGAAAACGGTTTCATCCTCAGACCTATCAATCAATGCCAATTGGTTTCCAGCGGACGAAACGTGAACTATCCAGCGCATTTCACGCAGCCGCTGATTGGCGAAGATAACAAAATCGGGCGACTTTCAAAGGGAAAATCCGCGCAGCTGTACCCCCGTACTGTCTGGTGGAAGCGAACATTTTGGGTTTCCTTTTCGATATGCTATGCTATAATGGAGCGGCATGACAACAATCGAATCAACATACAAAGGCTCAGGCGTTTGAATCTGCTTTCCATCATTTGCATTGCCATAGCACTGGCGATGGATGCGTTCGCCGTTGCTATTGCTGTTGGTTGCCGCATTCCCAAGCTGACGTATAGGCATTACTTCCGCTCTCATTCCATTTCGGGCTGTTTCAAGCACTTATGCCGCTTCTGGGCTGGTATCTGGGCACCAAGGTCGAGCACTTGATTGTCAACATTGATCACTGGGTTGCCTTCGGTTTGCTGGCCATAATCGGGGCAAAGATGATTCAGGAATCACGCTCGCACAAAGACGAACTGAACTCCGCTTTGAAAGATCCGACTCGCAAGTGGTCCCTGATGCTTTTGTCAATTGCGACGAGCATCGATGCTTTCGCGGTCGGTTTGAGTATGGCGCTTATGAATGTTGAAATTGTGACGCCAATAATCATAATTGGCATTGTCGCGTTGGCGTTCACAATCGCCGGAATGATCTGCGGCAGACGCCTTGGCGGTTATCTCGGTCGGAAAGCCGAATTGATCGGCGGACTAATTCTAATTGCCATAGGCATCAAGATTCTCATTGCTCATTCGAGCTAAAATCACCCCCGAATTCGTATTCGCATTTAACATATCGGTGCCAGGATTCGTAGACAGAGTATTACGACAGGAGAATCAATGGACTATTATCAAATTTGGTGCAATCTAAAGGAGTCCCACAAAGACCTCGAATTTTGCGAACACGTCTCGAGTTACCTTGGCTACCTTCAGAAACAGGGGAAACTCAAGGGATTTACCATCGCCCGACGCAAACTGGGATGGGGACCTGCAGAACTGGGAGAGTTCAACATAACAATAATGACCGACAATATGGCTCAATTGGATGAGGCATTCCAGCACGTCGCAACTCGCGACGGCGAGGTTGAGCGATTGCATCGAAATGTATTTGCGGAAGTGACCGATTTCCGGTCGGCGCTCTATCGCGATTTTCCCGACAGTGTCCGGTCCAAGGGATAGGTCATAGATCCGATCGTCTCAATGCGGCGGGAATCGGAAGAAGGTTAAGAGACGGCCTTGATTCGCGCCGCTCGGCTTATTATAATATCGCAGACGTTCTCAAAGAGACTTAACGTGTTTCACGAGGAGATACATCAATGTCGAAACAAGCCATGACTGAACTTAAACAGATCATGAACGAGGTTTCATTGATTGGCTCGACAGCCGCACTACTGGGCTGGGACGAGCGAGTCAATATGCCACGTAATGGTTCCGCTCACCGTGCCAATCAGCTTGCCTATATGGCTGGACTCTTGCACGAAAAATTCACCGCTCCCAAAGTTGGTGACTTGTTGAAGACCGCAGAGGGCAGCGCTATAACCAAGGATCCGCTGGCTGCGGACGCTGTTATTGTACGCGAGTTGCGTCGTGTCTATGACAAGAGGACCAAGGTACCCGGGAAATTGGTTGAAGCCATTGCTCACGCCGAGACTACCGGTCAGAGCGTCTGGGTGAATGCCCGCCGCGACAATGATTTCAAATCGTTCTTCCCGCATCTCGAGAAGATGATCGATCTCAAGCGTCAATATGCCGAAGCCGTCGGATACAAGGACGTGGCTTATGATGCCTTGCTCGACGATTACGAACCCGGCGCAACAGCAAAATCGATCACCGTTGTATTTTCGGAGTTCCGTAAAGGAGCTTGTCGACTTCGTGACGAAGATTCGCAATGCCCCGAAAAGACCTGATGTTTCGATTGTCGAGCGTGAATTCTCGATCGATCGCCAACGCATCTTCGGCGAGACAGTTGCCGCAGCGATAGGATTTCCGTTTAGCGAAGGCCGGCTTGATGTCACAGCTCATCCGTTCTGCTCAGGTATCGGCCCCGGCGATTGCCGCATCACCACCCGCTATAATCCCAAGCATCTTGGTCAGGCGCTTTTCGGCACTATGCACGAAGCCGGCCACGCGCTTTATGAACTCGGACTGCCGCGAGAACACTTCGGTACACCGATGGGCGAAGCGGTGAGTCTCGGCATCCACGAGTCGCAGTCGCGCATGTGGGAAAATATGGTTGGCCGCTCCAAGCCGTTCTGGAAATTCTTCTTCCCGCTGGCACAGCAGACTTTCTATGAAGCCTTGGGCGATGTCGCGTTTGATGACTTCTATTTCGCTATCAATGATGTGCAAGCTTCATTCATCCGCGTTGAAGCCGATGAAGTGACTTACAATCTGCACATCCTGCTCCGCTTCGAGATAGAGCAGGGAATCTTTGACGGTTCGATTAAGCCGAAGGATCTTCCGTCCGTGTGGAATGAGAAGTTCACCAAGTACTTTGGAATCACTCCGAAGTCTGATTCTCAGGGTTGCTTGCAGGATATCCACTGGGCAGCGGGTCTGTTCGGTTATTTCCCGACCTATGCCCTGGGCAATCTTTACGCTGCGCAGTTCTTCGCCAAAGCCAAGAAGGACATTCCTGATTTAGATGAGCAGTTTGCCGCAGGTAAGTACCTGGCACTGCTTGATTGGTTGCGGAAGAACATCCACAGCCAGGGTCAACGCTACCATGCCGAGGACCTAGTTAAGGTCGTTACCGGCAAAAAGCTTGATCACAAACCGTTGATGGGTTATTTGGAGAAGAAGTTCAAGCCGCTATACGGCGTGAAGTAGATTCAACATTCAATCTATTTAGTGAGGGACGTGGAACACTGCGTCCCTTTCGTTTTTGTTGATCAGAATCTTAAGGGGACGTGAGAAATCACCCAGCGGAACTTACCCGACGATGTTCGTGAGATATCATCGACCGTCTCAACACGGATCTTCACCTGTTCGCCGAGTATGTCCTGCAGCGACTTTCTAACTGAAGTCAATTCTTCCTGCCTAAAATCACTTCTGGGGACTAACCGAAGTACGATGTTGTGAGGGTCTTCCTGGACAATCTGGAGATGCTCGACAGAAACGAGGTCTTTGGTGGCAGTTCCCAGAGCCGATGGTGACAAATATCGGCCATCCGGTGTGGTGACTATATCCTCATCCCGAGTTGTGACATCGTGAATTCGCGGGAAAGGTCTGCCGCATGGGCACGGCTCTTCGTAGGCAGAGGACACGTCGCTGGTGCGGTAACGGATCAAAGGTTGGGCATAATTGTGAAGTCCGGTTGCGACTATTCGACCAAAGCCTTTACTATGGGGTGCTTCCCCGTCTCCGACGATTTCCGTATAACCGAAGTCAGTATCAAGATGTTTGCCTTCGTGGTGACTGCACTCGGTGGCAAAAATCACGCGCTCCGACATGCCGAGGAAATCGAACACCTTACAGCAAAACGCCTTCTCGATCGCTTCTCGCTGAGTTGACAGCAATGGCTCTGCAGATGTGAATACCGCTTTGACTGGAAAAGTCTGCCCGTGTCTATTTAGGTAAGAGGCAACGAACGAAAGCGTAGATGGAAATCCCTCGATTGCTTTGGGGCGAAACTTTGCAAGTTTATCCAGATAGAATCCCATGTTCTTATGCGCGAGATGGAAGGCTGAGAAGAACAGATGGTTCAGTACCCAATTGTGTCTCCAATATGGAGGACGCTTGACGGTCGCCGGTACAATCTGTCTGCCAATGAAGTAGGCGATCCGATCAAACGGCTCAATTCCGCCTTGTCGTTTCTGCCGCCAATCAACAACGGTCTTCATCAGACAGACCTTTTTGTCCCAGACGATTCTGACCGGGTTTGCGGTCGTTCCTGAAGTATAACCTACGATTATATCGGATTTCCTGTAATTGCGCGCTACCAAATCTTCGCTATTGTCCGCCATCATTCGGCGAGTGAGTATAGGTAGTTTCTCGAGGTCGCCGGCGTCTCGGATGTCGGCAGGGGAAAGACCTCGATCCGACATAACCCGTTTGTAATAGGGGACATTCTCGTAACAATGCTTGATTAGTGATTGGGTTTGTTCTGCCTGGTAGGCTTCAAGCTCCGCTGGGGTAATTGGGCATGGGATTCGAATTCGCGCAAGAGAGTCCGAAACTCTTTGCCATACTCGCGAAAATACAATTTGGCGCCATAGAGTGAAACCGCCAAGACTTGTATAAGCCAGGGGCTCGCTAAGTATAGATTGTGGAAGACTCCTGCCAAGTACTGATACCCTCATCGCAAATTGAATGAAGTAAATGCCGCTGCTTATCGATCGAATATGCTTGTTAGCCTACTTTCAAAACATATCCATTCCGTCGCTTGTTCCCAATTGGCTCTATTTCGATTGTCGGCATCGATACATTCGCAGTTAATCAGAGATTGAATTTATCCACAAATAAACGCAATTGTACACAGAGAGATTACTGGCAGTACCCAAATCGGCCTCACTTTTTTCTTGACCTTTCCGCCGTCCGTGCCTATCGTTTTTCGACACTACGTGGGAGGGTCATGGATTATTCTGCCCAGCAGACAAGTAATCGCATTTCCGGGGTGGAAACTGGTTCCGGTGCAACGGTCAAACCAGGATACGACTTCGCGCGCCAGGCGGAGAAAATGATCGCCGCTGGACAACTCGATGAAGCCTACAATCTGCTTCAAGCGGGCATTGGCGTATTTGGCGATTATCCGTCTGGATTCCAGATACTGGGTGATCTGTATCACCTTCGCGGCAATCAGGTGGCGGCGACTTTTACCTATTTCGAAGCCTTACGGCGCGAACCAGACAATCCGCGTACTCTGCTGAGCTTGGGGGACGTCTTCCGAGCAGAAGAAGGCAATGTTAACGAAGCGCGGAAGTACTATCTTCAGGCGGCGGCGTTGGAAGCAGACTCCGAGACGATAGCCGCCCGAATGAAAGACATCGGCTTCTTCGAGGTTGAACAACCCGAATTGGAGCACGATTTTCTGGCTACCGAAACCGCTGCCGATCTGTTCCGCATGCAGGGGTACTTCGACAAGGCAAAACAGATTTACCTGCATCTGCTTAAGGAAACGCCGGCAGATCAACACCTACACGACAAACTCAAACTTTGTGGATAAGGAAAACATGCAAGTTAGAATTAAGAAGCTTCAGGCGCTGATAAAAAGCCTCAATCTCGATTGCCTGTTGGTAACCGAGTTGTCGCAAATACGCTACCTGTGCGGCTATACCGGCTCCAACGGTATTCTGGCAGTGTTCGCGAATGAAGCGCATTTCGTGACCGATTTCCGGTACAAGGCGCAAGTTGGCAAGGAAGTCAAGAGCGCGAAGATCATGATCGCTCAGCGCGATCTGTACACCGAACTTCCGAAGATCAAGCCATTAAACGCCCCGAATCTCCGTATCGGATTTCTCGAAGCGTATATGTCGGTCAAGAATCTGGGTATGCTCAAGGCGTTGCTTCCGAACGCGCTGTTTGCGCCAACCACCTTCATTGTTGAAGCAATGGCTTCGGTGAAGGACAATGATGAAATCAAGAACATCCAAAAGGCGGTAGATATTGCCGATGTCGCGTTTGCTCGAATTCTGCAAATCATCAAGCCGGGTATTCGCGAAACAGAGGTTGCGGCTGAACTTGAGTATCAGATGAAGATGCTCGGATCAGAGGACCCGTCATTCGAGACGATTATCGCCTCCGGCTACCGTTCCGCGTTGCCGCACGGGCGCGCCTCGTACAAAATCATTAAGAAGGGGGAATTCGTAACCCTCGATTTCGGCGCCATTTACGCCGGATATCATTCCGACATCACCAGAACGGTGGTTGTCGGCAAAGCCTCTGCCCAGCAGAAGAAAATCTACAATCTCGTTCTTAAGGCACAAATTGCTGGAACTCGCAAAGCCAAGGCGGGTTTAAAAGGCTCTGCTGTGGATAAGCACGTTCGCGACATCATCGCCAAGGCTGGCTACGGTAAGAATTTTGGACACGGTTTAGGGCACGGAATCGGATTGCTGATTCACGAAGAGCCTCGCCTTAGTCCGCTGTCAGACACAGTGTTACAGCCCAATATGGTCGTTACGGTCGAGCCGGGTGTATACATTGATGGCTGGGGCGGCGTCCGAATTGAAGATGATGTGGTAATTACCAGAAACGGCTGCCGGGTCATGAACAAGGCCGATAAGTCGTTGCTGGAGCTATAGTTTTTGCAAAAACATTCGATAATCAGGAGTAGGGTTGATTCAACCCGGTCATAGAAACTAATGAACGAAGAAACTATCCGGAAACTGGTGAAGTTGGTGGAATCGTCGGACATTGAATCGCTAACTGTCAGAAATTCGCTGTGGTTTAGCAACGTGACGATCGTGAAGCGCAGTCCCGAAGTCAGCAATGGCTCGAACGGCGGCTCGCATGGTCATATCTCGATTGCCAAATCGCACGTAGTTCCGACTATGCCGACGATTGAGGTGGCTGCCCCTGCTCCTGCTCCGCAGCCTATGCAGGCAATGCCGCAACCACAACCTGTAGCGCCGCCTGCGGTCGCTAAAGGTAAGGAGATCAAGTCTCCGATGGTTGGAACGTTTTACATCTCGCCCGAACCGGGTGCGCCGCCTTTTGCCGAAATCGGCACGCGCATCACCAAGGGTCAGACGATCTGCATCATCGAAGCAATGAAGCTGATGAATGAGATCGAGGCGGAATTTGACGGCGTTGTCGTCAAACGCATGGTGGAAAACGCACAACCGGTGGAGTTTGGTCAGTCGTTGTTCATCGTTGAACCGACCTAAATCCTGAGCTACTAACTCATCGGTCTGGTTTCCGGAATAACCGAAGGAGAGACCGATGAATCTGCGTGACATGCTGGTAGAGATGCAGCACCTCGCTGCATCCGACCTGCACCTGCGTGTTGGTATCAAGCCCACTTTGCGCGTGCACGGCAAGCTCATTGCCATTAACACCGATCCGATCTCAAAGGAAGCGATGACGGAAATCGTATCGCAGATCCTTTCCCCTGAACAGCAGAAACGCTTCGCCGCCCGCAACGAAATGGACTTGGCGCTCTCCGTCACCAAGCTCGGCCGTTTCCGTATCAACATCTATCGGCAGCGCGGCACGCCCGGTATCGCGATTCGTGCGGTCAATACGCTGGTGCCTTCGTTTGAAGATTTGAATCTGCCCGACGTAATCACTGATCTTTGCGATGCCCGCCGTGGTCTGGTGATTGTCACCGGCACCACCGGTTCCGGCAAGTCAACCACGCTCGCCGCGATCATCGAGCATCTCAATTCGAATCGCGCCGAGAACATCGTAACTATCGAAGACCCGATCGAATACATCTATAAAGACAAGAAATCTATCATCTGCCAGCGCGAGGTCGGCGCCGATTCGGAGAATTTCGCCGCCGCATTGCGCCACGCGTTTCGTCAGGATCCCGACGTCATTCTGATCGGTGAAATTCGAGACGCCGAAACGATGGGTATCGCCCTCGCCGCCGCCGACACCGGACATCTGGTGCTGACGACTCTGCATACGATGAACGTGGTCGAGACAATCACGCGCGTGATTTCATTTTTCCCGCCGCACCAGCACCAGCAGATTCGTCTGCTGCTTGCCGGCACACTCAAGGCGATCGTCTGTCAGCGTCTTCTGCCGCGCGCAGACACACCGGGCCGAGTTCCGGCGGTCGAGGTTTGTGTTTCGACCGGCGCCATTCGCGATGCCATCATCGATCCGATGAAGACCTCATCGATTATCGAGTTCATCGAGGGCGGCAACGTGCAGTATGGCATGCAGTCGTTCGACCAGTCGATCATGAAACTGTATCGCGGCGGGCATATCACTTACGAGGATGCCATGCGCAACGCCAGCAACCCGGATGACTTCGATCTGCGCATCAAGGGAATTACCGGTTCGTCAGAGACTGCCTGGACGGCATTCTCGGCGGGACAACACTAAGAGCTTTCCCCAACAGCTTGTTTCATCAACGGTCCGAATCGAAAGGTTTGGACCGTTTTGCTTGGTCCCCCACCGCTCAGGGACTGTTGAAAACCCATCCCGTGTCATTCGAACCGCACGCGGGGAATCTGTGTCTTGCTAGCAACACGAACAGATCTTCCGGGGAAGAGACTTTCTCAACAGCCCCTGGGTTGGCGCACTTCAAGGTCGTGTTGCTGTTGAATAGTCTGTTTTGTTTTCGATCTGATTCCTTTTCTATATCGTTCTTTCAATAAATCGGCATAGCGCGCGCTAATCGGCACATCGCAATGTGACCGAACCCGATGTTCCCTTCAGAGTCCATTTGCATCTGCAAGCGGGGCTACCTCTTGCAGACTTGCCCCGGCAAGGGCTGACAGCGAGATCGAGATTGTTTAACCGCAACGGCCGTTGCGAACTCGCGGCTCACACTTGTTGGGCCGGCAAAACTGGCTCACTGACGAAACATCAGTGCCTCTACCCTTACCGACAAAAAGAAATCTCGACATAGTAGCTACAGATTTTTTTGGGGAGGGTGGGTTGTGAAGTGTCAGGCGGAAAGTCAGGAGCACAGGGCTCCTGACCTACTTGGCTAAAGCGCGGGACAGGTCGCTGCGAACCCGACCTACGGACTATGAACGGGGAGATGTCACAATTCCGAACCGCACTTCGGACACTTTGACTTGAAGCCGTTACACTTTTCGACATCGTTTACGCCTATTCCGATTCCTACTCGCGAATTGCATTGTGGGCAACGAAACTTTGCAGTCACAATAGAGATGAATAATGCCCATAGGAACCCTCCCCAGGCAAATGCTTCATGTATGTAATATGCAGCGATAACGAACGCCGCCAACCCAATCGGAAGCAACACGAACGAGAAGATGAATCTCTTACGCTTCAATTTGCCCACAGTTCTACCTCCACACAAGTTCGTAGGTCCGAACCCATGTGGTTCGGACACTCCCTTCAATCGCAATCACCGTCGTTGACATTTATGATAACGCGATTGAATATGATCATCAAGTGCCTTAAATGTATCTCGACACGATGGGCTTCACAAGACGTCCGAACCACAGGGGTTCGGACCTACTCTGCTCGACATAGTAGCTACAGATTTTTTTGGGGGAGGGTGGGTTGTGAAGTGTCAGTTTGGTAGGTCAAGCGCTCTCGGCGCTTGGCCCTTACAATTTTGTCAAGCCCCAAGAGGGCTTGACCTACGAACTCTACATAGTCAAAAGCGAAAAACTAATCCCATTGGAAATACTATTCAAGAAGGCTGTTTCAGTTTCGTTAAGGTCAATACCTATGCCTGGATTGTCGGTCTCAATCCATATCAAGAAACTGACACTAAAGCGAGCATCTTCTTTGTATCTCTTCAAGATTTCTATCTTAGGCAATAGAATAGATTTGAGAAATTCGATATGGTGACCAATTGGGGGAGAATGCTTGGAAGTCACCAAGTCCCCTTTTCTGAACGACCGGTCAGGAAGCATACCAAGTTCGTCAGAAATTGTGTCCAAATCAATCTCGTGCGAAGTAATAGCAAATTCTATAAACGTTTTGAATGTGGAGCAATCTTTTTCCATACTCTTAACTCTCAAGGGTAAATAGTCAAACAAGTTTCCAATGACCTCTCCCGTATGCGGGTTGCGTAAATCGCCATTCCCCATAATCTTAATATGAAAGTTTGGTAGGTCAAGCGTTCTCGGCGCTTGGCCTTTATGACTCAGTCAAGCCCCAATAGGGCTTGAGTTACGGACTAACAACTCCCTAACTCTTTCCATAGAGTTCGTCATTTAAGTGGTCGCAATAGAGGGTCCGCTCTATAGAGCGTCAAGAGCGTAATCACTCTGACCTACCTTACATAGTCAAAAGCGAAAAACTAATCCTATTTGACACACTATTCATAAAAGCTAATTCAGATTCACCTAGATCAAGACCGATAGCTGAGTTATCGGTCTGAATCCATATCCAAAAGGCGACACTAAATCGAGCATCCTCCTTATATCTCTTTAGTACATCTATCTTAGACAAGAGAATTGACTTGAGATATTCAATGTGGTGGCTGATCGTCCCATCTTTAGCTTCATAAGATTGCGACTGGATCGCCCAAAGAGAATAGGGCTTTTTGCCTACTCGGGGAGAATGCTTGGAAGTCACCAAGTCTCCTTTTCTGAACGACCTATCTGGGAGAATTCCAAGTTCGCCTGAAATGGTGTCCAAATCAATGTCTGGCGAAGTGATAATGAAATCGATACTCGTCTTGTAAACAAAGCAATCTTTTTCCATACACTCCCTTCATTCGCAATCACCGTCGTTGACATTTATGATAACGATTGAATATGATCATCAAGTGCCTTAAATGTATCTCGACACGATGGGCTTCACAAGACGTCCGAACCACAGGGGTTCGGACCTACTCTGCTAGCCTATACGCTTCCTGTAGAACCACATCTTTGGAAAGCAGGAATGAATGCGAACTGAATTTCCGAGCTTCATAATTGGAAAGTTGACTACTGTTGTCTCCGGAATCGCTGAATTCGCATTTACTCGACCACCACCCTCGTCGCACTCCGGTTGGAACATGACGAAGTGAGTAGAGTAGAAGCTGTAGTGACGGTATCCAATATCGCCAAATCGAAATGTCCCCGTATCGACGAATACTTTTCCTCCACGACTTCCGTACTTGCGAACATAAGTAGTATCAGAGTATAAAAAGAGGGAGTCATACACCGCTGACCCAAAATTCGCCTCGTAGGCGCCTATCACATCTTCAAAACTCATCTGCTCGGACATCACGCCGGGCCCTCGCACGAAACGACTATGAGACTCATCCCCAAAATTACCAGTATTGCGCTTAGTTTGATCATTGGAGTAAAGTAGCTCGAAACACCTATTTTGAGCAAGTCAATTCATACAAGACATTTCGAGGGGTTTCGACAATCGCGGTACGAGTTTCCCCTCCGTGAGGACGCAACAAGACGTCCGAACCACAGGGGTTCGGACCTACTTTGCTGTCAAGCCCCAAGAGGGCTTGACCTACAAACTACAAACTTCTGGTCGCCCCCCTACCACTCATCCGGCCTGCCATCTCGATACCACCGCGACCACTCCAGCCGCCGTGTGGAACTGCATTCCGGTATCTCGCGACAAAGCCGACAGGGCGCTGCGTTTTTCTTCGGGATCGCCAACCCACAGCACATTGATCAGCATCCGCACCACGATCTTGTCGCGATTGCGAGACAGATAACCGCGCAACTGCGCGGCGCGCTCGGCTTTGGTGGGCGTCTCGAAACGAACATCCAACGCGGGCGCTCCCGGTAGAATCGACATCAGGGTCTCGTCATAGTGCCGCGCAACCAGATTCGAAGCACCGGCAATCTTGTCAATCAGCCTTGTCCAAATTCGCAGCGAAGAAATCTCTTCGACGACATCAACGCGCGCAGTGTCAGACCACTTCTGCCACTGAATACACGCCTCACGCATCGCCGTTCGATCGTGGGAATTGACCCGCAATGGTGTAGCTCCTGAGACAGCATCAAGATAGGTTAGCATCGCCGACCACGTCTCTGTCTGTGTGGTGTCGGTCAAGGTCGGCATCCAATCCACCACAGCTCTTGCGACGTTCATGCTGGGGATTGCCGAAATCGGCAGATGCAAATCCGGCGGGCAACTTCTCAATACCAGGAGATCAAATTGAAAAATCGGCGGCAGTTCACTATAGATCGCGGTATTCTCAAGCGAACTGCTGAGCAGCACGAAATCGCATTCGGGAATGCCCCGCATAAACGAAAACGGCCAGTGGTTGCGGTCTGCCTGAGCGACAGTAATGTACTTGGCATTTTGACCGGAGTCCGATTCCAGTTCGCGCAAAATCGAAGTCGCCATAAGAGGTTTGCCGTAATATGCAGGCAACCTCCGATAGAGCAATGGCGCGTCGAAAAACGCGATGATACTCTCGTCAGGATGCAGACTTCGATAGTCACGAATGTTCTCTGCAAGACGAACAGCATTGGTCGAGTCCGCCGTGAAATCTCCGCCGCAGTGACTTGGCATCGGCACAATCTCAAACTCGACATTATTCCACCACGCATCGCGGACCTTGGCGGCTTTGAGGCGATGGCGAACATTGCCGAGTCGCCAATAAAATTCCAAATCAGCAGTCGTGAATGACGAATCGCACATATTCGATGCTATCGCGATGTCGCGATAGTCCCACGATTCCATGTAGTTGTTGGCACGATTCAGAGAGAGCGAATCGATGTTCAGAATCAGCGTTATCTTCTCAAGCCCGCGAAGTACTGTGTCGAATCTGTCGGTTCTTGCCTCAGACCAGTAGTCGAGAAAATTGGCGATGGTCAGCCGAGACAATTCTGGAAATTCTTGCTGATCGGCGATGAACAGCAAATCGCCTCTGGACAAATCGCGTGCAATCTGTGCGTTGATGTTGCAGCGGGTGGTGTCGGCATCGTCTCCGAATTCAATGCCGAAGGAGTTGCTTGAACTGCCATTGCGAAAAGTCACAATGAGAAGCAATACGGCTATTGCCAAAAAGAGCGACAGGAAAGCAATTACGAAATGAAGATGGCGCCTTTTCATTACATCAAGTCTCCGCCCTTTGTGGGTCGTCTTGTCGATGTTGGAGTTTCAAGATACTCCAAGGACTGCGTCGAAGCAAGCGAGAGATGCAGTTTTTTGGTTTGTGAAAACGAGACTCGTAGAACGCTCGAAAGAGGCTATGCAGTTACCAAACGAATTTTGTCTCTTAGTTCAGCAATGTGCTTTTCGGTTAAGAAGAAGTAGTTTACGCTCTTGTCGCCCGCTTTTCGCACACGCAATGACTCACCGTCGTACCAGAGAATTTGATAACCGGAATCGCGGAAAATCTGTGTGACCTTGGCTGCGTCGCTGTCCGGTTCGTCTGGATTCGTAGAGAATTCGATCAGCCAGGAGGGTTTCGATTTCGCAATAACCTGCTCGGCGCTTCGAACCGCGGACAGCTCGTGTCCTTCGACATCGCACTTTACGAATTTCACCAAACCAATCACCGATTCAAGTACAGAATCGAGCCGGCGCGCTTCAGCTTCAATTTTTGGAGTGTTGTCATTTTCCTCGTCAGTCACGATGCGCGCCAGATAGTGGGATTCTCTGCCGTCGGGATAGGTTGGGATTTCCATTCTCAAGCGGCCCTCTTGGCTGGAAATCGCGAAATTGAAGCTCTTCACATTTGTCAGCTTAAGGCGGCGAATGCTCGAAGAGAGAATCTCGTAGGTATTTGGCACTGGCTCAAAACAGTATACTTTGCCATCGTGACCGACAAGGTCGGATAGGATCTTGGTGTAGTCGCCGATGTTGGCTCCAATATCGGCAACGATGTCAGATGGCTTGACCAGGTGTTTGAGAACCGCGAAATCCAGTTCGTCGGTTTCAGAAAGGGCGCGCAACTCGCGGGCGTAGTAGACTTTCTTGGCGTATAGATAGAGCCCGCTCGGCAATATCTTGCCTACAGCACGACCACACTTCTTTATCAGAGAATTCAGACACTACCTCCTGCGGGTTCGATACCTGGAATTGAGACAGGCGACACCGCCGTCCGCCATTCCGGATCAATCCGACAAAATTCGACCCAATTTAGCGTGAAACATTTCGCTACGCACCAACTTTTCGAGGTAAGTCAGAATTTAACTTCGTTCACGAACATGTCCCTACTTGGCAGTTCCTGCGAGTGTCCGCAAGTACGGCAATTGTCCCGCCAATCCGAGTTTGGTCAAATATTCAGTATCGGCATGGGTGAACTTAGGATCGCGATCGGGTAAGTTCTGATCGTGATCGAAGGCATTGGCAATATGCACTGATGCCAAAATATTGACCATCGGACAAGTGCTCTTTGCCGGAGTGTCGTGGAGTGTGACAGCTTCGAGAATGAGGTCCGATAGCCCCCAAAGCGAAAGCAAGTGTGCGCCGATTTCGCAATGACTGACACCCAGAACCTGCTTCTCAGCAGCGTGCATCGGAATCTTCTGTTGTTCGGCGATCTGTATTGACTGGGAAAGCTCTTCCCGGAAATTCGTCATCATCACTAACTTACCGATGTCATGCAGCATTCCCGCCATCAGAGCGTCTTCGGCTTGTTTGCGGCCAAGGCCAAACGCGTTGGCATAGTGGCGGGCACTTGTTCCGACTGCGAGGCTATGGTTGTAGATAGATTCAATCGAGAAGCCGGGAAGGCCGGGATCATCAAATTGGCTGAATACTCCAGCGGTAAGAACCAGACTCTTGACCGTGTCCATACCCAACATATTGGCAGCTTGCAGAGGGTTTTCTACTCGAGTCGATACTCCGAAAAACGCGGAATTCGTCATCTGCAATAGTTTGGCGGTGATACTGACATCTTGCTTGATCAGATTGGCGACCTTCTGCATTGATGCCGTTTCTGACTGCATTTCTGCGACCAGTTGGTTGTAAATGCTGGGCAGAGTCGGAAGCGTTCGGATTTGGGAAATCCGCGCGTGAAGCTTGTCGTCGGTCAGAACGGTTCTGAGTGCCAGCGAATTGCTGATCTGCATCCGCAGTGTTTCGATTTTGATCGGTTTGGCAATGAACTGATGCGACTGCGCGACAGCCCTGAGAATACGCTCGCGATTGTCATCTGCCGTCAATACAAATCGAACCGCCCCGGGTTGTATCTCTCGTGCTTTGGATAACAGATCCGACGCTTCCATATCGGAGAGCGACAGGTCGGTGACCATCAAATCATAGTTCTTATCCTGCAGTGCAGCCAGCGCTTCGCCGCCATTGGCGACAAAGTATAAATTCCAGCCACTATCTGGTTTGCCCAGCCCAAAGCGAAGATCATCTGCTATATCCTGTTGTCCGACAATGAGCGCATTCTGAGATGACATCTGGAGGCCTTTCGTCTGGATGTAGTTCACCGTGAATGCTGATGCCTTGCAATTTCTGGCAACAGCCGATTCGCCAAATTGACTGTAATTTGAGCTAGGGTAACCGGGCGCAAGCCCCACCAGACTGCCGTTTGGCAGCCGAGGTCGCACCGCTTAGAATAGTTATCGGGTGAAGAGCGTGATTCTTAAGGGCAGAGTGGTTCGGAACCGCCTAAAAGTAGATATCTCAAGAGAGTCACGGCATCGGAAACGGTAAGGTAGAGGTTGCCGTCCGCATCGCCATTGCTGAGTGTTTGCGGTGCTGTTCCGCCGGAGAATATGTGGTCTACCAACAGAACCACATCAGCAAGATCTATTGCAGCGTTTCCATTCGCATCACCACAAACGATGTTTCTTACCGGAACCGTAAACGAGTACTCGATTATCGGCGCGTCGTCCTGATTTCTGCCGCTCCAACTAACGCTAATGGTTGAATCGCCATCGTCTGAGACGGTCATTAAGCCGAAGTGGCCGCGCCCAGCAAAAGCGCCGTGGCTGTATGGTCCTCCTTTAATGCTGCCGGTCTGATCAAGTGCCGCGGCATGAAAAACAGGAAATGCTGCCCTTTCTGAAGTTGAATAATCACTGTTGGTTCCATCGTCAATTGCCAGCATATGTGCGTCCCCGGAAAGCATACAAAGGCCGCGAATGTCGTTGTCAGCGATAAAATTCGCTATCTCCCGCCGTTCATTGGTATACAAGTACCATCCATCATCGCCGGTATTGCCAATCCAGGGAAGCGTATTTACCCAGACAATTAGCGGATACCGACCATTGGCAACCAGTAGTTGCCTCTTGAACCACTCCTTTTGCGAAGCTCCAAGCATTGTCTTTGTCGGATTGTCAGTTGAAAATGCAGGGCTCCTTGCCGAGCGCATATCACAGACTATGAAACGCACACGACCAATCGAAAACGCGTAGTTTATCGGGACATTTCCTTCGCCGGAAGAAAGTGGATAATGGGGCAGGTGCTCCCGGTAAGCCAATCTCGCTGCCGATTTGCTGGCGGAAGTTGAATCTGAGTTGTTGGGACCATAGTCGTGATCGTCCCAGATATAGGCTATCGGTATGTCGCGATAGAGCGCTGCCTGAGGTGGCGAGGCCATTACGCTCTCGAAGGCGTTTCGATACAGGTTGATATTGTTTGCGGCTATGTTTTGATAATGCAGGTCGCCCAAATGAAGGAACAGCACAGGATCATGCGATCTGATTGTATTGAATACCTCATGTGTCGAGCCGGTCTGCGCACAGGAAGCCAGTGCAATTGTAAACGAGTGCGGCCCATCTGCAAAAGTCCTTGATCGGCCGTATGCAGTCGTGTCTTTGACTCCGTCGATCTCGAATCCATAGTAGTAGTCAGTGCCGGGTAACAGACTGTCGATGCGTAGCTTAACTATCCGGTTGTTCTTGATGCCGAGAGCGGTATCAAGCGAAGAATATGTTGGTGAACTCAAGTCCGAATTGAGGCTCACGATCAGGCGAACAGCCACGCTGTCGACAGATGTCCGTGCATTGACTCGGAATGAAGATTCTGTAACTGCACCTGACCACGACCAGTTGACCTGTGCCGATTGGGCGATTGCACTGAAAATCGGCGTCATCAACAGGATCAGAATCAGTGGATGGGAATAGCGGAAATTGCGCGAAAAGTGCTGGCTGCAAATTTGAGATATTATCGATTCGAACAGTTTATTTATCATTCAGAACAATATCGTCCGAATGGCCGAAAAGGCAAGATTATTGAGTCTGATAGCCCCGGAACCTGCCCAATTATCAGGGCAGATAAAGCCATTAAATCACCTTGCTTAGTTTTTCAGAATCTCGTACTCTATCCGGCGTAAGACGCCGTTTAGCGCTACGACTATTGGTCAGGAGAAGGAATTGTTCAAGAAAATCCTTATTGCCAATCGCGGCGAAATCGCCCTTCGCATCATTCGCGCGTGCCGTGAATTAGGTGTGCCTACAGTCGCCGTCTACTCGGAAGCCGACATTGATTCACTGCATGTCCGTTTTGCTGACGAAGCAGTTTGCATTGGTCCGGCAAAGTCCGCCGAGAGTTACCTTGATCCCAAACGAATCATCGCTGCTGCTGAGATTACCGGCGCGGTAGCAATTCATCCCGGCTACGGATTTCTCTCCGAAAACGCCGCATTTGCACAGATCTGCAAAGAGTGTGGAATAACATTTATTGGTCCGGCGCCTGACGTGATTCGTCTTCTCGGCGACAAGGTGCAAGCCAAGCAGACTATGATCAAAGCCGGCGTTCCAGTAGTGCCCGGGAGTGACGGGGGTATTGCGGATGTTGACGATGCATTGAAGATTATCGCTGAGATTGGATATCCGGTTATTCTCAAAGCTGCTGCCGGCGGCGGTGGTCGCGGCATGCGCATTGTTAAGCAAGCTTCAGAATTGGAATCAGCGTTTCGAACCGCACAGATGGAAGCCCAGGCTGCTTTCAACAATCCGGAAATCTACCTTGAGCGTTTTGTTGATCGTCCACGACACGTTGAGTTTCAGATACTCGCCGACAACCACGGCAATGTAATTCATCTCGGCGAGCGCGATTGCACGGTACAAAGACGGCATCAAAAACTGATTGAAGAATCACCTTCGCCAGTCATGACTCCGGAATTGCGGAAGAAGATGGGTGCCGCGGCAGTTGCCGGCGCCAAATTCGCTGGATACCAGAATGCCGGAACTATCGAGTTCCTTGTAGACGGCACAGGTAATTTCTATTTCATGGAAATGAATACCCGCGTTCAGGTCGAACATCCGGTCACGGAAGAAGTCACCGATATCGATATCATCGTCGAGCAACTTCGCATTGCCGGCGGCGAGAAACTCTCCTTCACGCAGGAGCAGGTCATATTCTCGGGCTATGCCATTGAGTGCCGCATCAACGCCGAGAATCCCGACAAGAATTTTGCACCATCCCCGGGGTTGATTACGTCATTTCATGTGCCGGGCGGCCACGGTGTGCGGGTTGACACCCATGCCTATGCCAAGTATGTCGTTCCACCGCACTATGACTCGATGATTGCCAAGCTGATCGTCAAAGACAAGAACCGGCAAGATGGTTTGCGTAAGATGCTGCGGGCATTGGATGAATTTGTGGTCGAGGGCATTTTTACGACCATCGATTTTCAGAAAAAAATCATTGCAGACCCGGTATTTCAATCGGGAATGTTTGACACTAGTTTCGTAGAAGATTATTTTAAGCGCTCCAAAGAAGGGGCGCAAAACAAAGACAAAGTTGTTTAGTCTGGAGGAGCCATGGTAGTCCCGGAAGGCCTGAAGTATACAAAAGAACACGAGTGGATCAAGGTCGAGGGTAACGTTGCAACCATCGGTATCACCGATTTCGCCCAGGGCGAACTTGGCGACATCGTTTTTGTCGAATTGCCCAAAATCGGACAGGCGCTTAAGCAGATGCAGGCGTTTGGAACCATAGAGGCCGTAAAGGCTGTCAGTGAGATGTTTGCGCCGGTTTCCGGCACCGTTAAAGAGATTAATTCAAACCTTGAAGCGGATTCATCAGTTATAAATAAGGATCCGTATGGCGCCGGCTGGATGATCAAAGTCGAGAATTTTCCGGCTAATGAGATTAATGCCTTGCTTGACGCCGCTACTTACAAGAAGCTGTTAGAGGACTAATATGACTTACGTTCCCCACTCCGATAATGAACGACAGCAGCTGCTGAAGGCCATCGGAGTCAGCCGGTTTGAAGAACTGCTCGAGGGTGTTCCGGAATCGGTCCGGCTAACACAGAGGCTCAATCTTCCCCGGGCACTATCCGAATTCGAAACGCTGAAGATATTGGATGGCCTCGCTGCCAAGAATCACATCGGCCCAGAGTATGCCAATTTCATGGGCTGCGGTGCTTATGACCACTACATCCCTTCGATTGTGGGACATCTTGTCGATCGCTCGGAATTCAAGACTGCCTACACTCCGTATCAAGCCGAAGTTGCTCAAGGTACGCTGCAGGTTATCTATGAATTCCAATCTTTGATTTGCCGGTTGACCGGCATGGAAGCTGCGAACGCTTCGATGTACGACGGCGGCTCAGCTACTGCTGAAGCAGTGCTGCTTGCGCTCAGCGCCACCAAGCGCCGGAAGGTCGTTGTTTCTTCGCTTGTGCATCCGCATTACCTCGATTGCGTTAAGATCTATCTTGGCGGCAATGATATCGAAGTAGTCAGAGTGAAGCATGATAAGGGAAACATTGATCTTGATGATTTGCGGAGCAAGATCAAGGACGCTGCTTGCTTCGTTTTCCAGAATCCAAACTTCTATGGTTATATCGAGCCGACCGAGAGCCTTCCTCAAATCGTTAAGGATGCCGGAGCGCTTTTGATCGCGGTGACATCTCCGATTTCGTTGGCATATCTCAAAGCACCATCTGAGTACGATGCTGATATCGCGGTCGGCGAGGGTCAAGCACTCGGCAACAGCCTGATGTTTGGCGGGCCATATTTTGGTTACTTCGCGACCAAGAAGCAATATCTGCGTCAAATGCCGGGAAGACTTGCCGCAATGACCAAAGATCGCAATGGCAAACGCGGTTACTGCCTGACTCTGCAAACCCGCGAACAGCATATTCGCCGCGACAAGGCAACCTCCAATATTTGCACCAATCAGGCTCTCTGTGCTCTTGCCGGAACCATCTATATGGCGACGATGGGCAAGGAAGGTCTCAAAGAGGTAGCCAGCCTCTGCGTGAATAAGTCTCACTACTTGAAAAATTCACTTTGTTCTGTAGATGGTGTTTCTATCGCATTCGATCGACCATTTTTCATGGAATTCCCGTTGCGGCTGCCAGAACCGGCTCGAGACATATTCGACCGGCTTCTCACCAAGAAGGTGTTTGCCGGTGTGCCGACCTCGCGTTTCCTTTGGGAAGAGGATCTCCTGATCGTCTGTGCAACTGAAACACGCACAAAGTCAGAGATGGATAATTACCAACATGCACTAAAAGAGGTGATGGTCAAAGATGCCGTTCTGCCCCAACTGTGAGACGGAATATAAGGGACACGTATCGGTGTGCCCCGAATGTGGCGAACATTTGGTCGAGATGACCGAGGATGAAGAGCTTGATGAAGAACTGGACGGCGACGAAAGCGAACAAATCTTGCTTTACCGCTCGCCCAGTCCGGAAGTGACTGACGAGTTGACTGATGCCCTGCGCGATGCCGGCATTGCGTTTGACTTCCGTCCAGTCGTTGGCCGCGGCAGTGTTGCCGGAAGCGTTAAGTCCCTCTATCGCGGTCAAAACATCGACGGCGAATTTTACGTAGGTGAAGATGACATCGATGCGGCGAAGGAAATAGCCGAATCGATCATCGGCGATATCGAAGAGGATATCGTCTAAGACAGTAATCCATTTGTAGTACTCTCCATCAATAGAAGGTTTTGTATGGCAAAATCACGTGGCAAGAAAGATGATGAAGAGCGCTCGAGCAAGGCTCCCAGGGGCCGAAAGAGCAGTTCTGAGCCGATTACTGAAGAAGCACAACAGGAAATGGATGATTCCGATTCTATCCTGTTGCTGAAAACAGACAATTACCTGCAAGCACAATTCCTGATTGGCGCCCTCGAAGAGGAAGAGATTCCTTTCGTTGCCAAGCGCCTCAGCTCCACCGATCCAACTCGGGGTGCAATTACGCATGTCGCTTATGACGCCCCCGGCTCCGCCGAGATTTATGTCAGCTCCGAAGATTACGACCGTGCCAAGGATCTACTTGAATCGCTTGAAGGCGACGGCATCGCGAACTTCGATGATGACGATGATGAAGAAGAGGAGTCAGAGGAGAATTTCTTCGAGGACGACGACGAAAGGTAATCTATGAAACTCCTGGGTACGCTTCTGCTATTGCTGACTATGTGCGCGCCGCTCGCGGCGACGCAGAAGATTGGCGATATCGTTTTTCAGACGAACTTCGATTCGCTGATGCAGACATCCCATGATCAGAATCAGACGATACTGATCAAGTTTTATACCGAGTGGTGAAAATGGTGCAAGGTTATGGCGGACTCGACTCTGCCTGACACCTACGTTCAGAAGTTTCTGAAGAATTTTGCACCAGCAGTTATTAACGCCGAGGTCGATACGATCACAGCAAATCGCTATGGAGTCAAGAGCTACCCGACGACGCTCATACTGAATCGTCAGGGCCAGGAGATTGACCGTCTGGTTGGCTATTTTCCACCAGAAGAGTTTGTTGCCGGTGTCACAAACGCACTCGCTGGAATTGGAACCCTTGATGACTTATTGCGCAAAAGCGAAGCTGAACCGGTGGTTGACAATATCTACGAAGTCGGGCAGAAGTACCGCTGGCGCGGCGAATATGATCAAGCCGCCAGTTTCTTCAATAGAGTGATGGCTATGGACCCAACAAATGCATCCGGTAAGTCAGCTGAATCGGCATACAATCTTGGTCACATGAAGTACAAACTCAAAGATTACCTTTCGGCAGTTGAACTTTGGAAGAAAATGGTCGCCGCATATCCGTCCGATGAAATCAGTATCGATGCCGAATTGATGACTGCATACAGCTACCAGAAAGCTGGCGACTTCAAGAACGCACAAAAAGAGTATAAAGCCTTCTTAAAGAAGCATCCAGATACAGAGGAAAAGGAGTGGATTGAAGAACAATTCACTGCCATGAAATCAAAGAAGTAGGAATTATGAATTATAACGATGGCGCAACCATCTTCGAAAACTCCCGCCCCGGCCAAAAAGGGTATACACTTCCAAAGTGTGATGTCCCCGAACTGCCGATGGAAACGACACTCGGCAAAGCGAACATGCGCGCCAAGGATGTCGCCTTTCCGGAAGTTGCCGAAAACCAGGTTGTGCGGCACTACATCCGTCTGTCGACTCTGAATCATCACATCGATAAGGCGATTTATCCGCTGGGTAGCTGTACCATGAAGTACAACCCCAAGGTGAATGAAAAGGCCGTTTCCAACCCGGGTTGGGCGCAGATGCATCCATTCCAGCCGGCACGCTCGTCACAGGGCGCACTCGAGTTGATGTACAACCTTGCTCGCATGCTGGCGGAAATTTCCGGTATGCACGAGGTCACTCTCCAGCCGACTTCCGGTGCACAGGGCGAGTTCTGCGCTATCCAATTGGCGAAAGCATACTTCACGCATAAAGGCGAAAATCGCCACAAGGTTTTGCTCCCTGACTCAGCGCACGGCACAAATCCGGCATCAGTGATGATGTCCGGCTGGCAGCCGCACGAACTCAAATCAAGCGATCAGGGAATTCTCGACCCGCAAGTGCTTGAAGCAGCTCTCGACAATGAAGTTGCGATGATCATGCTCACCAATCCCAACACCGTTGGCTTGTTCGAACGCGAGATTCTTCGTATCGCCGAATTGGCGCACGCCAAGGGTGCGTTGGTCTATATGGACGGCGCGAACTTAAATGCACTTATGGGCATCGTTCGCCCCGGTGATATGGGCTTCGATATGCTTCATATCAATCTGCACAAAACATTCAGCACTCCTCACGGAGGCGGGGGACCGGGCGGCGGCGCAGTTGGCGTCAAAGATTTCTTGTCGCCGTATCTGCCAATTCCAGTCGTCTCTCGCGACGAGAAGCAATACTTCTTTGACTATGATCGCCCGCTGACGATTGGACGTATGCATTCATTCTATGGCAACTTCGGTTCGATGGTGCGGGCGTATACCTACATTCTCATGAACGGCGGCGAAGGATTGCGACACATTTCCGAGACCGCGATTATCAATGCCAACTATCTGCTCAAGCGTCTGCGCCCGAAGTACAAAGTCGCATTCGATCATGTCTGCCAGCACGAGTTCGTGTTGTCGGGAGACTATCAGAAGAAGCTGGGCATCAAGGTGACCGACATCGCCAAGCGCATGCTTGATTTCGGTGTCCACGCGCCGACGACTTACTTCCCGTTGATTGTCAGCGAAGCGTTGATGATCGAACCGACCGAAACCGAAAGTATCGAGTCGCTTGATTATCTCGCCGATGTGTTGCTTAAGATCGCCGAGGAAGTCGAAACGAATCCCGACATCGTCAAGAACGCACCGCATACCACACCGGTATCGCGTCTCGACGAAGTTGGCGCCGCCAAGGAGCTGAACATCAGCTATCCGGTGGCGTAGACCGCAGAATCTTCTCCATCGCCTTGCCTTTGGCGAGTTCGTCAATCAGCTTATCCAAGTAGCGTATCTTCTGCATCAGCGGATCTTTGACATCTTCTACACGAACGCCGCAGACTACACCCTTGATAAGAGCTATATTCGGATTTATAGCTGGGGCTTGCGCAAAGAAGGTCTTGAAGTCGTTTTCCAGTTTGATTTGTTGCTGTAGTCCCTTCTGGTCATATCCGGTCAGCCAACAAATAATCTGGTCAACTTCTTCTTTGGTGCGGTTCTTGCGTTCCGCTTTTTGAATGTAATGCGGATAGACTCCTGCGAATTTCATCGCGAAAACTCGGTCGTTGTTCATAGTAATTCCTCCTGCGTAAGGGCCGGTAGCCCACCCGGAGCGAAGCGCAGGGTGGGAATGTTTGCTCCGAGTCCATCTTCAATCTTATCGATTTGAGGCACAAATTCCAGCGACAAGTTGACCCAGTCACGAAATATCGTGGTGTCGAGGACTGCACATCTCCGATCGAGAAGGGAGTATGTAGCGGCGTCAGGTCACATCCCGGACGGTCGTCTGTCGATTTCTGCCGGGCTCTTCGGCGTCCGGGACAAGACCTGACGCAACAACGGAAAGCGGGCAGACGGGGACATCTGCCGCGCACAAAACCTGGATTCCCGCTTTCGCGGGAATGACAGCATAGAGAGATCCCTGTATTCACATGCAGCGTGGGCAAACGGGGACGTCTGCCGCGCACAAAATGGCAGACACTCCATCATGATCGTTCACCCTTCATCACCCCACGATCTCCACGATTTCAGTTGCGCCAAAGCCGCCGAAACGCTTAATTTCAGCCGATGCGGGGCGATTTTGCGTTCGAGCGAGATAGCAGATATTCTTTGAATCTGTAGGCGAATAAGGAATCAATCGATGAAAGTTACTTCACACGGAAGCAGTAAGACCTTGGAAGAACTGGGTCTCAACAATCTCGGTAATGTGTACTGGAATGCCACGACCCCGCAACTCTACGAAGAAGTCGTCCATCGTCACGAAGGCTACATTGCCCATCACGGCGCGCTCGTAGTCCGTACCGGTCAGCACACGGGGCGTTCCCCCAACGACAAATTCATCGTCAAGGATTCCATCTCCGCCGACAAGGTCTGGTGGGGCGAAGTCAATAAGAGCTTCGAGCCGGAGCAGTTCCATACGTTGTTTCATCGCTTGCAGGCATACCTGCAGGGCAAAGACATCTTCATTCAGGATTGCCACGCCGGCGCCGACATGAAGTTCCGGGTCCCGATCCGTGTCATCACCGAAGATGCCTGGACCTCGATTTTTGCCCGCAACATGTTCCGCCAAATTCACGATCCGGGCGAGCGCGATGCTCACGTTCCGGAGTTTACAATTCTGGCAGTGCCGCGCTTCCGCGCCATTCCCGAATTCGACGGAACCCGCAGCGGCGCGTTTGTCATCTTGAATTTCGAACGCAAACTGGTGCTCATCGGCGGAACGGCCTATGCGGGCGAGATCAAAAAATCGGTATTCACGATTTTGAATTACTTGCTCCCACATCACGGCGTGATGCCGATGCACTGCTCGGCGAATATCGGCAAGGCAGGTGATTCGGCTCTGTTCTTCGGACTCTCCGGCACCGGCAAAACGACGCTCTCAGCCGATCCGGAGCGGATGCTGATCGGTGATGATGAACACGGTTGGTCCGATACAGGAATTTTCAATTTCGAGGGTGGCTGCTACGCCAAGGTAGTACGACTTTCGGCTGAGAATGAGCCGGAGATTTATGCCGCGACCCGAACATTTCGGGACGATTCTCGAAAACGTCGGATTCAACATCGACACGCGCAAAGTCGATCTCGATGATGTCGGTCTGACGGAAAACACGCGCGCAGCATATCCGCTGAGCCACATCAGCAACTCGGTTCCGTCTGGTGTCGGCGGACATCCCAAGACTATCATCATGCTGACGTGCGATGCATTCGGCGTACTTCCTCCGGTCGCCAAACTGACTCCCGAACAAGCGAGCTACCAATTCATCTCCGGATACACCGCCAAAGTCGCCGGTACCGAAATGGGGATGGGCAACGAACCGAAGGCGACATTCAGTACTTGCTTCGGCGCGCCGTTTATGGCGCTGCCGCCGTCGGTTTATAGTTCGCTCTTGCGCGAGAAGATTGCCAAACACAAAGTCTCATGCTGGCTGGTGAACACCGGCTGGAGCGGCGGCGGATTTGGTGTCGGCAAGCGCATCAGCTTGCCGCACACTCGCGCGATCATTCATGCTGTGCTTTCTGGCGAACTCGACAAGGCTCCGATGGCGATGGATCCGGTGTTCGGAATTAGCGTTCCGCAATCTTGTCCCAACGTCCCGACTGAAATTCTCAATCCGCGTAACACGTGGAAGGACAAAGCCGGATTTGACAAGCAGGCACAGGACTTGGCGATGATGTTCCACAAGAATTTCGCCAAGTACACTGAAGGCGTTCCCGAAGAAATCAAGTCTGCCGGGCCGACCTTCAAGGGTTAGAATAAGTCGTAGAAATTGACGTTCAGGGCAGGATTACTCTGCCCTGAATGATTAAGGGGTCAATAGCTTCTGAGCATATAACCGGTAAGCCGTTTGATAGTAGGCGATCGCGTCCAACAGCAATGTCGAATCGGATTCTATTGGCAGTGCTGTGAACTTTCCATCGACCGAATCGCGGTCCCAAAGCCCGTTCTCCATTTTGATTCCCAATAACGCGAGCCGATTGTTCCGCAATAATGCCACATCGCGGTTATGCGATAATAATGCGAAGTCGTTGCCTTGATGTGGTTCGAGGAGTGAGCGGCCGAAGAACTTGCTTGAGTAGCTGAAATTCAACACATCAAGCAAAGTGGGTGCCAGATCCATCTGCGAACCCAATGTCTCGACTCGCTGTCCAACAGGAATCAAGTGCCGGGCAATAAAAGAGTATAGGAATCCCGTAGGAATCCATCGGAATCTGTTGCCAACCATACACCCGGGGTCCGTGATCGCCAAGAAATACAAAGATCGTGCTGTCAAAAAAATCATGCTCTTGTGCTTTGCGAACGAAATCGCCCATCGCGAAATCAGCATAGCGGACAGCGTGCAATCGTTCCTGCTTCTTCGGGTCGAAAGGAATCTTTCCTTCCGGGTAGAGATAGGGCTTGTGGTTGGAGACGGTTATCATTGTGGCGAAAAATGGTTTGCCAACAGAGTGGAGCGAATCGAATACGGACAAGCTATTGTCGAAAAGATCCCCATCGCACACGCCCCAGATTGTCTCAAAACTCACGTTCTTGAAATCACCCTGATCGAAGATTTGGTCAAAGTTATTGCTCGACGCGAATTGCTGGAAGTTATCAAAGTACGATCGACCGCCATATAGGAATATGGTTTGATATCCGTTCTTTTTCAGTACTGATGGTAGACTGAATAAATTTTCATTAAGCGGCCTCTTTACAATTGACTGGCCGGGAATTGGCGGAAAGCTCAAGAGGCTCGCTTCGACGCCTCGGACAGTTCGATTCCCGGTAGCGTAGATGTTGGTGAAGAAGAGACCTCTTGCAGCAAGAGAGTCGAACTCCGGCGTGCAAGCCGGTCCTTCCGGATGCAAGCTGCCGACGAATTGCGAACCAAAGCTTTCTTCGAGGACCAGCACAATGTTGAACTTGCTTAATACTCCCGGATCGATGATTTGACGAGTAATGTTGAGACTATCAATATGATCACTGAAGGTCGCATTCGCTGCCGTCAATTGCGAGCGGAGTAGGGCAGTTGCATCGCGATCTGAAATCCGGGAATAATAAACATCGTAATCGAGGTGGTTGGTGAATGCTGAATAGAAAAAGGAATACACTCCGTTTGCAGTAATCTCGTTCAAGACGCGATTGGTCGAAACCTTCGAAAAATTGATATTCAGCCCCAAATATCCAATACCAATTGCCAGAGTGTACAGACCTATCAATTTAAGCCGTGCAGGGACTGACTTTGAAGTACTCCATGCTTCCCGCAAACGAGGCGTCGCCCAATAGGTAACCAGGCAGGTTATCAAGAACACGACGATCAGAATTTCCAGAACTGGATATGAATCCCAGATATTTACGAATACTTCATGTGGGTAGAGAAGGTAGTCGACGGCAACGTAGTTGAATCGAGAGTTAAATTCGTCGAAGAAAAATAGCTCGACTACTGCCAGATAAATCGTCCCGTAAGTGAAAATGAAGAATCCGAACACCAGTAGCCAGCGCACCGGTGCCCATTGCAGGAATCGCTTGGGGAGAAAGCGCGAGAAATAGGGCAAGCAAAGCAGTCGCGCAGAAGGCGATAAACACATCATACAAGAATCCCGTCAGCAGGGACAATGGACTAATCCACAAACTGGAATCAATTTGCGACCAATAGTAAATCACCAGAGCTAGTCTGGTAATCTGGGAGATTGCAAGTATCAACAAGACTGCAATCTTGAGCTCTGCCCAAGGGTTTGCCAAGAGCCATACTAATATTGACCGAATTGAATTGTTCTTCAGAAAGTTCGCCTTGAGAAAAGATTGACGAATCGAGTATATCTAACTCAACGATATCCGAAAAAACTATCTCGCTAGAAATCTAGATTAGCCTCGTCCACTGTCGGGAACTTCTGGATGAGCATGGTGTTATCATCCGTAGATTCGGTGAATGAATACAAAACCAGTCTATTTACGATTGTTTATTAATTGCAGTAAATCAAAGTACCTCACAACTCAGGAGATCTAATGAATCGTGTCGCAACACTTCTCGTCGCTGCTTTACTCACCTCGACCTCGCTGTTTGCTCAGACTTGGGAGATCGATAAAACCCATTCGAACGTCGGATTTACCGTTACGCATATGGTAGTCAGCAAGGTCAGAGGCAATTTCAATACGTTTAGTGGAACCGTCAACTTCGACGGCAAGGACTTCGCCGCTGCTTCGGTTGATGTGACCATTGATCCGAAGTCGATCGACACCGGCAACGAACGCCGCGACGGCCACTTGAAGAGCCCCGATTTCTTCGCTGCCGACTCACTGCCCGAAATGAAATTCAAGTCGACCAAGATAACCGGTCTCGGTGAGAAGAAGTTTGAAATGGTCGGTGACTTGACGATGCGCGGAGTCACGAAATCCGTCACTCTCACCGGCGAATTCCACGGCACAGTCGCCATGAAGGAAGGCGCCAAAGCCGGTTTCTCGGCTTCCGGTAAGATCAATCGCCAGGATTGGGGCGTTTCCTGGAGCCGCAGTCTCGATGCGGGTGGATTGGTTGTCAGTGATGATGTAGAAATCGTTCTCGAAATCGAAGCCGACAAAAAGATGTAGCTTCGAAAGCTGTATAGCAATTAAAAGGCCGATGGAACACGTTCCGTCGGCCTTTGCATTTACAATGTTAAGTGGTCTGTGACTTACCAGCCACGATCCTTGCGCAACCCCATAATTTGACCGACGTGGTTCTCGCCGTGACCAGCATAGATTCTCAAAAAGTCTTCGAGTACCATTTCGCCGTTTTCCGGATGATATGCCGTTCTGCCCCATGCTGATTCTGGCAACGAATCGAGCAAACCACACCAGCGCTCATGAAGACCGGAGATGATGTTAAGCGATGCCTGAATCGGGTATTTGCTGGCTTCGCGCGTTCTCGCCCATTCGTCTTGTTCGTATGCCTTGATGGTGGGATGATTTTCGGTCAATACCAATTTCATTCGAACGAATGCATTCATGTGCGAATCGGCGAGATGGTGAACGACCTGCAAGATTGTCCACTTGCCCGGACCATAAGGAGTATTCAATTGTTCATCGTTCAGCCCTTTTAACCGCCTCACGTACGAGCGATGGCAACGCCCTGATCTTGTCAATCATCTGTTTTCTGTCTTTGTCTGTGAGCATCGCATTCGGCATTACTTGCTTCTCCTCGTTTTCTTCCTGGCTGCAGCTACTGCTTTCAACATCCACTCGCGCAAGAGCTGGTTATCTTCAATAATCCGCTCCGGCACGGAATAGTACTTCATTGAATAGGAATCTTCACCAAACGGACGAAATGGCTCCATCTGTTCAGACTCGTAATCCTTACGATTCTCATTATTCACTTTGAAATATAGAGTGTCATTATCTATTAACGCAAAAAAAGTTATATCGAAATAGATACCCACTCCGCCAAACATGCGCCGAGCGGTCACCGCTCCAACGGTCCCCATTCTCTCAAGAACGTATTCTAGATAACTGTTACTGACGGCCATTTGTGCCTGCCCAATTGGAAGTTACACTTCTAATTACGCGCCCGGTGGTCGTTCGTCAAATCAGTGTCACAAACCGCATATGACGTCGTATGGAACGAGCCGTTCCGAGCAGTCCTGTCGATTTTTCTGTAAAAAAATCTAAAAAATCCACTTGACGAGTCGATACAGTAATAGCATATTGACATGCGATTAGGTTGTTATGATATCGAAGACTGGAATACATGCCCTCGCGGCACTCACTAAACTGGCGACATTGACAAATGGCGACTATGCAGGCGCGTCCGATATCGCAGACGATATCGGTGCTCCCAGAAACTACTTGGGGAAACTACTCAAGACGTTGGCAAGTAATGGATTACTTGTCTCGCAGAAGGGCTTCAATGGCGGGTTCCGGCTCGCGAAAGACGCCGACGATATCTCGCTTTTCGATGTCATCGAGCCGATCGACAAGGTAAGTCGTTGGGGAAACTGCTTTATGCGTTCCGGGTCCTGTTCCGAGGAGAGCCTTGCGCCGTCCATAGCAGATGGAAGATCATCAGGGAAGAATACCTTGGATTTCTTCACGAAACGTCCATCGCTGATCTGGCATCGAAGAAGGTAACCCTTTAATGCCTTTCATTTTGCCAATAATCAGATATGTGGATGTGATTTATTCTATTTCGCAGCAGATTGAACTAGTTGATATAATTGTAATCCCGAGGAGGGAAAAGTGAGACCTACACAAATACTAAGCAGCGAACATCGAGTAATCGAGGTCGTCCTCGATAGTCTCGAACAAATGGTCATCCGCAGTCGCGGAACTTACACGCTTGATCGTGCGCTCGCTGAGCAATTCGTCGATTTCATTCGGACCTTTGCTGACGGCTGTCATCACGGCAAAGAAGAGAATCATCTGTTTACAGCACTCGAAGAAAAAGGCGCTTCTCGCGAGAATGGACCCGTGGGAGTAATGCTGCATGAACACACTCTCGGTCGGAATTTCGTCGGGCAGATGTCAGCAAATATCAAGGCGGCCGCACTGGGAGACAAAGTTGCATTGCAGATATTTCTGATCAACGCGGAAGGCTACATTCAGCTTCTTCGCGCCCACATTCTCAAAGAAGATCAGATTCTATTCCCGCTTGCAGACAGTCTCTTCACCGACGAAGACCAGATTCGCATTGGAGCGAGTTTTGACCACGTCGAATCGCATCACATGGGAGAAGGCACGCATCAGAAGTATCTGGATCTCGCCAAATCATTGGCTGATGAATTCGGCGTAAAGGCCGACGCACTTCACGGCTTGGTCTCGTGTGGTTGCAGCCATTCCAAGAAACAGCAATCCGTTAACCAAACTCAGGCAGTTTAACCGGTAGAGCCGGGTGGAGAATTGAAATGAGAAAACTATGGATGGCTTTTACCGCAGTAGTGTGTCTCTCATTCGCAGTACTGGGGTGGGCAGGATTCAAAATCTATCAGGAGAAACCTCCGCTTCCTGATCAGGTGATAACAACCGACGGCACCGTGGTTATCGACCGCGGCGTCATAATGGAGGGGCAGAATGTCTGGCAAGCGATGGGAGGTATGGAGATTGGCTCGATCTGGGGGCACGGAAGCTATGTAGCTCCCGACTGGACGGCTGATTGGCTTCATCGCGAAGCTGTGTTTATACTCGAAGAATGGTCAGCGACCGACTTTGGAGTCGGGTTTGATCAGCTTGATGTTGAACGCCAGGCAGCATTGACAGCACGACTTAAGAAACTGATGCGGACAAATACTCACGACAAGAGTAGCAACAACATTGTCATTGATCCGATTCGTCAGCGCGCGTTCGAAGCAAATCTCACGCACTACAGCGACATATTTGCAAATGGCAATACCAAATACGCCATTCCCTCAGGGACTGTATCCGATCCGAACAAACTACGACAGATGGCTTCGTTCTTCTTTTGGACATCTTGGGCGGCATCCACGAATCGTCCCGATGATGTGATGTCGTACACGTCTAATTGGCCGCATGAACCGCTGGTCGACAACGTTCCGACCAGCGATGCAATCATCTGGACGGGCTTCAGCATAATCATGCTGTTAGCAGGCATTGGAATGATGGTCTGGTATCACGCATCGCAGAAGAAAGAACCGATTGCCGAGAAACTGCCGGAACAAGATCCGCTCTTCTCGTTCAAACCAACTCCGTCGCAATTGGCAGTAGTGAAGTACTTCTGGGTGGTAGCGGCATTATTTTTGGTTCAGATGATGATGGGAATTATCTCTGCCCACTATGGTGTCGAGGGTGACGGATTCTACGGCATCCCGCTCGCGAAATGGCTGCCCTACGTCATTACCCGAACGTGGCATACCCAGTTGGGCATCTTCTGGATAGCGACAGCCTGGCTTGCAGCCGGATTGTACATCGGGCCCGCGGTTGCGGGCAAGGAACCTAAGTTCCAGCGCCTGGGAGTCAACATCCTGTTTGGCGCGCTGATCGTCGTCGTTGCCGGTTCAATGACCGGCGAATGGCTCAGCGTCATGGGCAAAATGACCGGCGACAATTGGTTCTATTTTGGTCATCAGGGTTACGAATACGTTGACCTTGGCAGGATTTGGCAAATCGGCCTGTTAATCGGACTCTTTCTCTGGGTATGGCTGGTCGGCCGCTGCATCTTGGTTGCTATGCGCAAGGGCGGCGACCAAAAGCCGCTGATGACGATGTTCTTGATTGCATCGGTTGCGATTGGCGCATTCTATGCCGCCGGTCTGATGTGGGGTAAAGGCACGCATCTTTCGATGGCAGAATACTGGCGCTGGTGGGTGATTCATCTTTGGGTCGAAGGCTTCTTCGAAGTCTTTGCGACTGTCGTAATTGCCTTCCTATTTGCAAGGCTGCAGCTAATTCGCCTCAAAACGGCAAACTCTTCGGTGATTTTCGCCACGACCATATTCTTGACCGGCGGAATTATCGGAACGCTGCATCACCTCTACTTCTCCGGCACACCGACTGTTGTCATGGCACTTGGAGCAGTGTTTAGCGCCCTTGAAGTCGTTCCTTTGACAATCATTGGTTTTGAGGCCTGGGATAATATTCGACTGGCGCGAGCAACACCTTGGGTGATGCGATATCGCTGGCCGATCTACTTCTTTGTCGCTGTGGCGTTCTGGAATATGGTCGGAGCCGGATTGTTCGGTTTTATGATCAATCCTCCCATTGCCCTGTACTATATGCAAGGATTGAATACGACACCGGTACACGGACACACCGCGCTCTTTGGCGTGTACGGTATGCTCGGAATCGGTTTGATGTTGTTCTGCCTGCGAGTCCTCTATGTCCGCCAAGACTGGAAAGACAATGTCATAAAGTACGGCTTCTGGGCGATAAATGTCGGCCTGTTGGCGATGGTGCTTCTGAGCCTCCTGCCGATTGGCTTTATCCAGACCTGGGCATCGGTAGAGACCGGGTATTGGTACGCCCGCTCGTCAGATCTGCTGTATTCGCCAGCTGTAGAGGTGTTTAAGTGGTTGCGCGCCCCCGGGGACACTATCTTTGCAATTGGAATTGTAATCATTGTGCTCTTTATTTTCGGCCTTCGGACTGGCCATTCGCTCAAAAAAGGAGCCCAATTGGACGAGCCGAAGAGATAATTCCTAACTGACTGAACAGCACCAGGGCGGGTCAATAAACCTGCCCTGGTGATTTATTCTCCTGCTAACTCAGAATTTACGCTTGACGTATATTCAACACAGCGTATCTTATTAGAGTAGACAACAGCCAAACAACAGATCTGAATTACTGATTTCGATGACACGGTTTTTTTCCGCCACGGCGGAACGACTCAAATTTTCTTGAGTCGAGTCGAAACTTTAAATAGCGGACATTGTTTGACTGTAGTGAGAGGAGGAAAGGCTGTGACAGCAAAGAAGATGGGTGCGATGACTTTTTGGGTGATCGCAGCAATGGTGGCCGTTGTGTTGATGGCTGTGCCGGCTTCAGCGGGTCCCAATGACAAGGATGATCTCTATGCTACTGGAATCACCAGCGGCAAGACGAAACCAATCCTCGACATTGAGAATCGCATCTCGCCGCCGACTAATGATCGACCGATCAAGAAGGTCGACCCTACTCGCCGACTTGTTACCGACACCACGAAGACAATCGAAGACGCTTCGCGATATCAGCTCTATATTGAGCCGATATATCCGCGCCAAGCTCGATTGGTAAACAAGGAAGCCACTGTTGAGGTCAACATCACATTCGACAAGAAGGGCAAGATGAAAGACGCTCGCGTCGTCAATTGCACAACTCCCGGTTGGGGATTTGAGCAAGCAGTACTTGCCGCCTCGTTGGAATCGAAGTTGTCCGGACATGGCGAGCGCGAGATTACGGTCAAGGCGACACTGAAGTTCAAACTTCAGAGCAAATAAGACATCACGAATTAGTTCTTGTTAGCCCGATTTCGTTGAGTGAGTTTACAGCTCAATGAAACCGGGCTGTTTTATTGGCGCTGAATTTGCAATCACATACAAGAGGATCTGATACAAACGAAAATGGCTCCGAAGCACGGAGCCATTTTCATTAAGGTCGTATCGTAGGCGGTGTTACAAACACGCGGCGCACGGCGCCGGTCCACCTGAGAAGATGTAAGTAATCATGTAGACCACATCGGATATCGTCATTGTACCGCTGCAGTCGGCATCACCGTGGATAAGCGTTTCCGGAGCAGTACCGCCTGAGAATATGTAGGCGATTAGGTACACAGCATCGGAGATACTTAATGCATCACTGCCGTCGGCATCGCCGCACTGAATTGCGCGGATCGAGAATGGACGGTCGTTCACCGCAAGCGATTGATCTTGAACTCGTGCCGTGAAGTCCATCGTTCCTGCGCTCAACGGTGTTCCCGATACCAGACCGCTCGTCGAAATCGCCAGACCGGTTCCCGAAAGATTGTCACCGAGATCAATCCACGTCTTCGTACCGGTGCCGCCGTCACTGCTCAATTGCTGGGAGTATGGTACACCGACCTGACCATTCGGCAGGGAAGTGGTGGTAATCACAAGCGGATTTGATTGCGGCGGGAAGACTACCAAGTCGACCCATGCCTTGTCACTGCCGCCGGTTTGTGATCCGTCTTTTTCATATTTCCAGAGGAATGTACGCGTTCCCGGAGTAACCGCATAGCTGGCTTGTGTCCATGCCACTGTCCCTGACCAAGCGCCTTTTTCGACTCCATCAATATAGAATCGCAGCCAGTCCCAATTGGCTTCAGAAGATACCTTATAATAGAACGAAATGTTGGTCGAAGACGTCACTTGCTGAGTGACCGACATCGTTGAGGATTGACTGTTGCCAATAGCTCCGCTTGCAGCGGAGTAATTGCCTTCATATTGTCCGGTAGAGACTATTGTCCATGGCAGATTGCCGCCCATGATCCAACTATAGGCAGTGAAGTTGCCGCTCTCAAAGTCATCAACCGACTGGCCGACGATGAGCGAGAAGAATGTCGAATCAACATATCCGCCATCAGCAGTTACATCGACCCGGAAACTGACTGAATGGTTTTGCGGGCAAAGCGGCGAAACGTCGAATGCATAATTGCTATTCGACTGAGCCGTACCGCCCATTTCCGCGATCATTGGGTACGTTGAAGTATTCTGTGTAATGGTAACATACGAATCGGCTGTGCTGATAACTCCCTGAGCATTGACTGCATCGCCGCCGCCGTCGTTTCTCAATGTAAGCCTCATGGTGACATTGTCGCCAGCACTAATCGCGGCCGGCGCGTCGTCGTCGACATAATAGACGATCGGAATCTGCGGTACAGGCTGGAGTTGTGCATTGACTGTCACAGAACCGCTAATCGAAGTTACAATACCAGAAACAGTCTGCGATACATAACCCGGCGCGCTGAATCGAAGCGACCAAACGCCCGAAGCAATCATTCTATGGTAGTTGCCGTGAGTGGGATCGGAGCGAACTTCACTCGAGTCCTGATCGTGTCCAACAACTGTTACAAAGGCTCCTAACGGAAAGCCAGTTTGAGCATCGGTGATCACGCCCTTGATGCCAAACAGCGCCTGTTCAAGGTAGCGCAGAAACGAGAGGCGGTTGTAATTCCAAAGTGCTGGAAGTTGGGCCGCCGGAAGAAGTTTGGTGTTGGAGATTTCGATGGTGACCTCGCGGCAACCGCGCCAGTAATTCATAAAGTCTTGGCGCCCGCCTTCGACTTCATACCAATCATAACCGTTGGTAATTCCGTCATTGTAGCCGTTAATATAGGCGGTAGGGGCTGCAGCGACCTGACAAGTGTCCGCATATTGATGCGAAATTGTCTGCCACCAAGAATCATCAGGATGGCGTCTTACCCAAGTATCCCAAGGATAGTTTACAACTTCTGTTCCGCCGTGGAAATTTGCTGAAATCACGAAGCTACGGGCATTCGCAAAATTCATCATAGCAATCGTTTCCACCTGATAGACTTCACCATCCGGATGCGGCCCGCCCTTGGGATCCGGGAAGTTGCGGTTCATATCAACGCCATTCGCATTTCCGCGCCAAGCTCCCGATACGGTCGTATTGCCGCTGCGATACGTTCCGTCCGGGTTCGCCAGTGGGTTAATATAAATTTCCATGTTGTTGACCATATTCTGAATGCGGGAATTGCCGGCGGTATAGCCGACCATTAAGGAATCAATTAAGCGAAGCATCAACACATAGCCGGTCGTTTCGTCACCGTGAATTGACGATGTGAAAAAGACTTCTGGCTCGTTTTCTTCTGTAGTTACGTTGTCGGAAACCTTAATTGCGAGCAGCTGCCGACCCTGATTAGTCGTCCCGATCGTAACCAACTGGCATAGTGTCGGATAATTGGTTACGAAGTCGTTCATCATCTGGACGTAAGCAGTATAGGTCGGGTAGACATCCCATGCCATCGCATCCCGCGAGTTATCGCCCATAGCGACTTCGCCGACGTCTCCCGGATTGGGCAACAATTCGTATTGATAGCCCAGGGTTTTGAAGAGTTCGAACTGCTTGTCGTTTGCGTAGGCGTATATGAGTTTGCCGTCGACTGGACCGCACTCATCTAATGAGATCAATTTCGTAAGGGTGGAAATCTCTTTGCGATCCTGAATTTCGAATCGGAAGTAATACTGATGCAATTCAGCGGCTTGTAAACAAGATGCAAAGAGTATCAGACTTAGCAGGCCAAGCTTAAGCGCTTTGAACATGGATTCTCCAATCATCGGTGCAAGTAGTCCTCACGTAGATGAAGACGCGGATTGTGGTACTAGCTCGACTGCTAAAATAGCCAAATTCAACGATTTAGCAAGCGAAAAAGCGGCTTCGCACCGATCGATACACTCCGCATTTTACTGTTTACTCTTTGTTGTGCAACTACTTCAATCCGGCGCTTGATACTTGAGAAATTATTCACATTTACGAGACGCAATTGAAACCTTATCCACTCATTCGCAGTTTATACTAGGACATTTCGGCGCTTTCTCGTATTAAAGAAAGCGATTGACGGCAGGTTAACTTTACATAAACTATGGGCACGTTATGAGCGAATTCAAGACAGGAAACGTCGATCTTTCAGCACTGAAGATCGACAAGACAAGCAAATCCGGCGCACCTGGCAGAGGCCGTAAGTGGCTGCATCTGTTGTGGTTGTTATTGCCGGTTGTTGTGTATTTTGGGTATCAAGTTGCTATCAAGCAGGTAACTCCCGCGACCAAAGTCAAAGTTGCGACTGCACAAATGTTGACTGGCAGCGAAGCTTCCGCCGAGCTTGTCGCGACCGGATATGTTGTTGCGCAAGTCAAGGCAGCCGTGGCATCCAAGGCTACCGGTAGACTTGAAGTGCTTAATGTTGAAGAAGGCGACATTGTCGAAGCTAATCAGATTCTGGCCATCCTCGATAACGATGACGTAAAAGCTGATCAGGCGCGGGCGATTGCCAATCTTGCCATGGCGCGTGCTGATTCGGCTGATGCCGCAATCAAGCTCAATCGGGCAAGTGAACTAATCAAGAGCGGTTCGACGACGCAGGATGTCGTTGATGCCTCCAAAGCTAACTACGATCGCGCAACAGCATCGGTCAGCGTGGCACTTGCCGGCGTTCGTTATGCCGAAGTCGCGGTTGAGAACACGATTATTCGCGCTCCATTCGACGGCACAGTGCTATCGAAAGATGCCGATGTCGGAGAAATGGTCGCTCCTTTTTCATCGGCCGGTTCTTCCCGAGGCGCAGTGGTGACACTGGCGGATATGACCTCACTCGAAGTCGAAGCCGATGTCTCAGAGTCGAACATATATAAGGTCAAGGTTGGTGCGCCCTGCGAGATCATTCTCGATGCGTACCCGAACGTTAAATATCCGGCTGCGGTCAAGAAGATCGTGCCGACGGCGGATCGCTCGCGTGCGACAGTCATGACCAAAATCGCGTTTACAAAGATAGACGAAAAAGTGTTACCGGAAATGTCGGCGCGGGTGAACTTCTTGCCCGAGAAATCGCCGGCCGCCGAAGTCCAGCAACCAGCCGTCATCGCCATTCCCAAGACTGCAATTACGACCCGCGAAGGGAAGAAAGTTGTATATACGCTAGTCGGTGAATATGTTCAGGAAACTGCCGTCCAAATTGGCCGTGAATTAGGTACTTTCACCGAGATTTCCACTGGAGTCGCCGTTGGTGATCGAGTAGTTCTTTCTCCGGCGGGCGGAATGAAGTCCGGCGACAAAATCGAAATATCACAGTAGTTGGCATAAAAGGAATCCTATGGCACAGACATTGGTTCAAGTTCGCGGTGTATCCAAATCGTACTACCGCGACTCACTCGAAATACCCGTATTGCGCAATATCAGTTTTGATATACCGGAAGGCGAGTTCCTTGCATTGATGGGACCATCCGGGTCAGGCAAGACGACATTGCTTAACTTGATCTCTGGTATAGATCAACCCAGCGGCGGCGATCTCGTCGTAGCCGGGGAGAATATTGCTAAGATGAGCGAAGGCCAATTAGCAAAGTGGCGTTCACAGCATATTGGGCTGGTATTCCAGTTTTATAACTTGCTGCCGGTGCTGACCGCGTTCGAGAATGTCGAACTGCCGCTGCTGCTTTACAAGCTTTCCAAAGCTGATCGCCGCAAACGAGTGGAGACCGCACTGAATATCGTCGGACTCGGCGATCGTATGGATCACTATCCGCGCCAGCTCTCCGGCGGTCAGGAACAGCGCGTTGCAATCGCCCGCGCCATCGTGACCGATCCGACATTGCTGTTGGCAGACGAACCGACCGGCGACTTGGACAAAGTCTCGGCTGAGGAAATCATGACATTGCTCTCGCGGCTCAACAAGGAATTCAACAAGACCATCATCATGGTCACGCATGATCCTCGAGCTGCCGAGAAAGCACATTCGATTCGTAATCTCGATAAAGGCGAATTGGCGTAGGTGCGGCGATGTTACTAAATCTGATTTATCGCAATTCATTCCGGCATAAGCTGCGGACGATACTCACCATCGTCGGACTCGCTGTTGCTGTAATGGCGTTTGGGTTAATCCGCACAGTCGTCGATGCTTGGTACGCTGGTGTAGAAGCCTCCGCTCCTGACCGGCTGATAACGCGCTCATCCATTTCGATTACCTTCACGCTCCCGCTCTCTTACAAAGAGCAGATTGAGAAGATCGAAGGGATCAAGGCCGTTACCTATGCGAACTGGTTCGGAGGAGTTTATGTCGATGCCAGCAACTTCTTCGCACAGTTCGCCGTCGAAAAAGGCAATTACTTCAAGGTGTTTCCCGAATTCATCATTCCCCCTGACGTGATGGACGCTTTCAATTCCAACATCAAAGCCGTTGTCGTCGGTCAGAAACTTGCCGACCGCTTCGGCTGGAAGGTTGGCGACCGGGTCACTTTGATTGGCACCATCTATCCCGGAAACTGGGATTTTGATGTCGTCGGCATTTACAAAGGCAAGGATCAAACTACGGACGAATCAACCTGGTTCATGCGCTGGGATTATATTGATGAAACAATGAAGCAGCAGATGCCGGGTCGTGCCGGCGAAATTGGCTGGTATGGTCTGCAACTCGCAGACCCCAACAAAGCCGCAGAGGTCTCCGCCGCCGTCGATGCGCGATTCAAAAACTCATCTGCTGAGACATTGACCGAAACCGAAAAGGCATTCCAGATGAGTTTCGTTGCGATGTCTGGTGCAATACTCGTGCTTCTCACCGTGATGTCATGGCTCATTATCGGCGTTATTCTGATGGTGCTGGTCAATACAATGGCAATGACCGCGCGCGAAAGAACATCGGAATACGCCTTCATGAAGTCGATGGGCTTCCAGGGTTATCACTTATGGGGCATGATCTCCGGCGAAGCGATTGTAATCTCCCTAACCGGCGGACTGCTTGGTTTGGTGTTTCTCGCCGGAATCGTTGATGTCATGAAAGCCGGCCTCAGCGCATGGTTCCCGGTATTCAAAGTCCAGCCGCTGACGTGGATTCTGGTTGTGTCGCTGGCAATCGCCATCGGGTTGATTGCTTCCGCTTTCCCGGTACTAAAGGCGATGCGGATGCGAATTGTTGATGGCCTGCGAGTAGTGGATTAAAGAGGTGAAATGATGATTCCTGCAAGTTATACATTTAGAAATGTCACGAAGCACAAGGTCACCTCGACTCTGACAATCTTCGGTGTCGCGTTGGTTGTGTTCGTTTTTGCGGCGGTATTGATGCTGGCACACGGCCTTCTCACTACATTGGTATCGACCGGAAGTGATGACAATATTGTCATTATCCGCAAAGCTTCCCAGTCGGAAGTTACTTCGATTATTATGCGCGAGCAGGCCGATATCGTCTCGACGTTCCCCGAGATCAAACTTGGACAAGACAACAAACCGCTCTTCACCAATGAGCTGTATGTCCTGATAAGTCTCGTGAAGCGAGACGATGATGGCAGTTCAAACGTTACAGTTCGCGGCGTTACTGAGAAATCACTTGAAATGCGTCCCGACATCAAAATCACGGAGGGCCGCATGTACAAGCCCGGCACTGCCGAGATCATTGCCGGCAAGTCGATTGCCAATCGTTTCAAGGGTTGCCAAGTTGGCGAGACTGTGCGTTTCGGTTCACGCGACTGGACAGTGGTTGGATTGTTTGATGCACAAGGCTCTGCATTCGACTCAGAAATCTGGGGCGACATCGAGCAGATGATGGATGCCTTCCGCCGTCCGGTTTACTCATCGCTGACGATGAAACTTGCGGATCCTTCGAGTATGTCCGCAGTGACCTCGCGCATCGATGCCGATCTGCGATTGCAGCTTGAGGCAAAACCGGAGAAGGAGTACTACGCGGCACAATCGACAGCGACAACGCAATTCATTACTTATGTCGGTGTTGCGATCTGCGTGATATTTAGCTTCGGAGCAATTGTCGGCGCGATGATCACCATGTATGCCGCTGTTGCGAATCGTACCAAAGAGATCGGCACCCTGCGTTCACTTGGCTTCAGCCGGTTGAGTATCTTGATGACATTCCTGTTTGAAGCGTTCGTCATCTCACTAACCGGTGGTATATTGGGACTGGTCGGCGCCAGTTTCCTGCGTTTTGTCGAGGTCTCAACGGTGAATTTCAATACGTTCTCTGAACTGGCATTTAATTTCCGATTGAACATCCCGACGATGGTGGTTTCCATACTATTTGCAGTCATAATGGGCTTCTTGGGCGGTTTCTTGCCGGCAGTTCGGGCGTCACGCCTCAAAATTGTCGACTCGTTGCGCGCAACTTAGTCCACTTTTTTGCCGATATTAATCCTGTTGACACTCATTTCGCAGGATGATATATTCGATTAGGATTTCACTGGGACATGGTGAAATGGTATCACAACTGACTCTGGATCAGTTTTTCGGGGTTCGAATCCCTGTGTCCCAGCCAATTAACTCCCCTTCAATAACTTAGCAATTCAGATCTCGCCGGTACTACTTGAAAGTTGGAGATGTGATGCTGTTTGTTTGCTCACTCACTTTGTGTTTGAAGACGTTTCCTTAGATCGGGCGATCTCCTTTTTATCGCCGCCAAACTGAATTCCGATCCCTTTTAGAAATTCATAAGGCGGCTCACCGCCTGCAAACACAAAGACATAGTCGTTCACAAGCGCGAGTTCACCAGATTTTGTCACGAGTACGACTTTGTCGGTGCCAATCCGTTTGACTTGCGAATCGAACACCGCTTTGATTTTGCCGCTTTGAATCAACTTGGTAACGGCGGTCTCGTTCTTCTTTTTTATTCGATAGAACGCGTCGCGACGATATGAGATAGTGACGCGATTGTTGGGCTGGCGAGCCAGTCCGACTGCTGCTTCGATAGCCGAATCTCCGCCACCAACAATCAGTAAATCGCGACCATTGTATGATTGGGCATCGACCAACTGATACATCACTTTGGGGAGTTCTTCGCCGTCGACATTCAATTGGCGCGGTGTGCCGCGACGACCAATCGCAATCAGAACATTTGAACAAGAGTAAGTAGAGCGATTGGTTGAAACCGCGAAGCCGATTGGATCCGAAGCAACACCAATCAGCTTTTCGTTACTGTGAAAACTATCAGCGATCTTCGTCCGCAGTTGATCCCAGAGATCAATGAGAAATTCCTTGCTATACTCGTCCTTCTTGAGCTGACCGTATATGGGCAAATCCAACGGCTGTGTCATCACCAATTTGTTGCGCGGGTAATGACGAATCGCTCCGCCCAGATCATCTTGATCGATTAACAAGTAGCGCAGTCCAAGCTCCTGCGATCGCAGAGCTGCAGTAATTCCGGCTGGGCCGGCGCCAACAATCACAACAGCGTATTCACTTCGCATTCCCTGGGTGCGCACTCGATCCGCAATTGTATCAATGACCAGCTTGCCATGACTCACGGCATTTCGAATCAGTGAAATTCCGCTTAACTCGCCCGCAACGAAAATGCCGGGAACCGTTGTCTCCATCTTCTTGCTCAGTATCGGAATATCAGGACGGCTGCGGACATCGCCGAGTCCGACCTTAATGGCTCCAACCGGACACTCCTTTTCGCAGGCGCCATGTCCAACGCAGCGTTCTCCATTGATAATTGTGGCGACTCCGTGTACGATGCCGATCACGTCGCCTTCGGGACACACCATTGTACATGTTCCACATCCGATGCAGAGGCTGGAATTTATGAACGGGAATTGGGAACGTGGTCGATCAATTCCCAAAGCGCGAGCTTCCGCCTTGCGTTCGGCAGCAAGCTTGCGTTCGATCAAGAACTTGCGGACGTACACGCCGATGATGATCGAAGAAATCGCAATTGTTATGACCCATGTATAGACTGATTCCACGTTAACCCTCAATCACTTCCGAATCAAAAACGTCTGCCGATTTCGGCGCGGAAAGTATACCCGTCTGTGTCGTCGCCGGAATTCTGCTGAAACAGCAGATCCGCATACCAATTTCGAATGGCTTCAAGGCGAAGAACTCCTTCCCACCATTTATTGCTGCGGGAATCCCCGTTCAAGCTAAGATCATATCGATACAGTCCATTTGCTGCTTCCAGAGTCAGCACCTCCCCGAATCGTTGCGCCACCCGGATGCTGTAATTGTAGCCGTCGTTTGTCGGACCGTTGAACTTGGAGTAGCGTGCGCTGATCCGAGTTTGAGATGTTGGAATTCCCGACTTGCTCGCATAGAAAACCAACGATACGGTCGGATCCGGGTCATCAGCTGCTTTGCGGTATCCGATCTGCGAATTAAAATTGAGCTGGAACGGCAGGTTGAGATACAGGTCCGCTCTTGCACCGCGCCGCAGTTGATCGTCAAATAGACTGTCAGCAATCGATTGTTGGACGTATGTCCAGTAGTTGCGGCGTGTATCGTAGGACGATCCAACTGTAACTTGCTTGCTGATACGCCAACGTGCACTCAAGTACACACTTGATACTTCCAATCCAGCACCGCTTCGCTCTTTCCGCCAGCCGCGATTCAAGTCGACTTCAAACTGGTTGCTGAACCAAAGGCCTCTTCCAACTTTTAATGAGCCTTGCAAATGCAGTAGTTCGCGGCTGATACTGCTGCCGTGATACTCGCCGGCGAAGGCTGCATATTGTTCAAACTGCGTGGCATTGTTACTGCGGACTTCGTAGCCGACATAGCCGCCATATTTCTGAAGCGTAATTTCGTCGGATGAGTACTGCCAACGCGGTTTGACTCCGCCCGATAGTCCGATATGCCAGCCCGATCCAACATGTCGATCAATTGCGGCGCCATCGACATAGCCGACGCGAGTCAGATGTCGCGGCAGGATTCTTCCGACTTGGAAGGAAGTCGTATTGTCGACACCGTCGTAGGACAAAGACAACTCATATATGCGGTTGTCCCATTCGCTATTCGAAGCGCCGGAGGAATAACTTCTCGAGCGATCGTCATATTGCCCGCGCGTGCGAATGACCAGCGTCATCGGTTGAGACCATAAATTGTTGGCACGGAGATTGAGGCGCATAGTCGATTGGCTGAAGTCAAGGCCGCCGCCAGACTCATCATGTTGCTTCATCCACTGAAGCGCAGCCGAACCATACACGCGGGTAGCCTTGTTATCGCGTTTGGTCCGAGTGGTCGTTGTTAATGGTGCGGTACTTGGGATAGTCGCGGTACTGGTCGCATCGCTGTCGGCGGGCGCCGTTTCCACGCGCTCCACCCGACTGACCACTACAAGAATCTGACCCGTCTTGAGTTCTGCTTCTCCGCTGATGATCTTGCAAGAAGCGGAGTGATCGGATGCATAAGCAACTTCCAAAAGGACGACAAGACTGTCACCGAGATACAACCCTACCCGGTCACCTTGCACAAGGCCGTCTGCTTTGCCGCCCTCAAGATACACTCGATCAATTGAACGGTATTTAACTCGGTACTCGGTTGGAAGTGGCGTAGCCTGTGAGTAACACTCAGTCGAGTGCGAAAGCACCAAAGTGACAACGGCAAATAGTATGGCGTTCCAGATTGATCGGCGCGCCATCTATTCTCTACCGTCCGGATGGCAATTTAAGCAGGCTGCACTTTGCCAGGAATATCCGGGGCGTCCACGATGTTTGTCGTTCATTTCCGTCTGATTGTGTTCATGGCAGAAGATACATTCAAAGACAGCATAGTTGTTAGGGTTGACGTGGCAGTCATTGCAGTTATCCCATGCCTCACGATGCTTGCCCGAGTAGATGGGGAAGTACTGGGAATCGTGATCCCAATCTGCCGGCGTCCACGCCGTCGTTGAGTGACAGGTTTGACAGTCAGTCGGGAAGTTTGCTGCAGAGTGACTCGGTGTCGTGGTGCCATTGTATGTATCCTGATGACAGGAGAAACACAAAGTCGGCGTTGCAACATAACCGCCCGAGTGGCAGGCGATGCACATGAGTCCGACATGTGCGCCCGTAAGCGGGAAGTTGGTCGTGCTGTGATTGAAAGTCGCCGGCTCCCAGGCAGTGGTCGTGTGACACTCTGTGCATAGATGCGAAAAACCGTTCGTGACGTGATTGGGGTCCGTCACCGCCGCAAAATCGCCCTGGTGACAGCTATAACAATCAGCCGGAGTATTGGTATATCCCGCGGAATGACACGCGACACACTGCAATCCGGTGTGCCCGCCCGTCAGAGCGAACCCTGTCGTGTTGTGATTAAACGTCGAGGGAGCCCAGGCGGAAGTCGTGTGGCAAGTCACACAGTTATGGTCAAAGTTATTGGTCGCGTGGTTCGGATCTGTGACGCCTTCAAAATCGCCTTGATGGCAGGAGTAGCAGGCCGCGGAGGTGTTTGTGTATCCCGATCCATGACATGAGAGACACTGCAGTCCGGCGTGCCCGCCAGTCAACGGGAATTGAGTAAGATTGTGGTCAAATGTCGCCGGAGTCCACGCTGTGGTACCATGACAATTTGTGCAAAGCTGATCAAAGTTATTCGCCACGTGGTTCGGTTCGGTAACTGCCGTGAAGTCACCGGAGTGACAGCCATAGCAAGTCTGGCTGGTTCCGACATATGTTTGCGAGTGGCAAGAAATACACTGAAGCGAAGTATGTGCGCCGACCAACACAAATCCGGTTGTCGTGTGGTTCCAGTTTGCCGGCTCCCAATTAGTGGTCCCGTGACAGGTCGAACAGTTATTGTCAAATCCAGCACTTGTATGATTCGGATTGACGGCGGCAGTAACATCGCCCTGATGGCACGAAATGCAAGTGTTCGGAGTATTGACATACCCGGAGGTGTGGCACGTTATGCAGTCAGTCGTAGCATGCGCCCCGGTCAACGCAAATCCAGTCAAGCTGTGATTGAAATTGCTCGGTTCCCACGCTGTGGTCGAGTGACACGTGACGCAGTTGTGGTCAAAGTTGTTCTGTTCGTGATCCGGATCGGTCGTGCTGGTGAAATCGCCACTGTGGCAATCAAAGCACAAATTCGGCGTACTCACGTAACCGGAAGAGTGGCAAGAAATACACGCGAGCGAAGTGTGAGCCCCTGTCAGTGCGAAGCCGGTTGAGCTATGATTGAAATTGCTCGGTTCCCACGCTGTTGTCGAGTGACACGTGACGCAGTTGTGGTCAAAGTTATTCTGTTCGTGATTGGGGTCGGTCGTACTGGTGAAGTCGCCGCTGTGGCAGTCAAAGCACAGACTTGGAGTGTTAGTGTAACCGGTTGCATGACACGAGATACATGCCAACGATGTATGCGCACCCGTCAAATTGAATCCTGTTTGGTTATGATCAAAGTCGGCAGGCTCCCAAGCTGTTGTCGAGTGGCAACCTGTGCAATCATTCGAGAAGTTGTTCTGCTCGTGGTCCGGATCGGTCGTCCCTGCAAAATCCCCACTGTGGCAGTCGATGCAAAGTGACGGGGTGTTGGTATAGCCAGCGGAGTGACACGAAATGCAGTTGGCGGATGTGTGCGCTCCAGTCAAGATGAAGCCCGTACTTGAGTGGTCAAATGACGAAGGCTCCCAGGCCGTCGTCGAGTGGCAACCTGTGCAATCATTGGAGAAGTTGTTCTGCTCGTGATCCGGATCGGTCGTCCCCGCAAAATCCCCACTGTGGCAGTCGATGCAAAGTGACGGGGTGTTGGTATAGCCAGCGGAGTGACAAGAAATGCAGTTTGCCGATGTGTGCGCTCCGGTAAGGATGAAACCCGTAGTTGAGTGGTCAAATGACGAAGGCTCCCATGCCGTCGTCGAGTGACAACCTGTGCAATCATTGGAGAAGTTGTTCTGTTCGTGGTCCGGATCGGTCGTCCCTGCAAAATCACCGCTGTGGCAGTCAATACAAAGTGTCGGCGTGGTGGTGTATCCGGCCGAATGACACGAAATGCAGTTTGCCGATGTGTGCGCGCCGGTAAGAATGAATCCCGTGGTTGAGTGGTCAAATGACGAAGGCTCCCATGCCGTCGTCGAGTGACAACCTGTACAATCCTTGGAGAAGTTGTTCTGTTCGTGGTCCGGATCGGTCGTCCCTGCAAAATCCCCACTATGGCAGTCGATACAAAGTGTCGGAGTGTTGGTATAGCCCGTCGAGTGGCACGAAATGCAATTTGCCGATGTGTGCGCGCCGGTCAGGATGAAACCAGTGGCTGAGTGGTCAAATGACGAAGGCTCCCACGCTGTTGTGGAATGGCAACTTGTGCAGTCGTGGTCAAAGTTGTTTATCACGTGGTTCGGATCTGTTGCTGATGCAAACGCTTCGCCGTGACAATCGAAACACTGTGTGCTTGTCCCAACATAACCCCCGCTATGGCAGGAGATACAAGCCAATGGCTGGTGCGCGCCCGTCAATGCAAATTGGGTCTGGTTGTGGTCAAATGTCGCCGGAGTCCAGGCCGCGTTTGAATGGCAGGAAAGGCAGTTGTGATCAAAATTGCCGCCTTCGTGATCCGGATCGTCCGCCTGTGCGAAATCGCCGGAATGACAAGAAAAGCACTGTGGCGAGGTGTCGGCGTATCCGCCTGAGTGACAAGACTGGCAATCAAGTCCAACGTGACCGCCTTCGAGAGGGAATCCGGTAAGTGTGTGATCATAACCGCGCGGATCAACCGGTACCCAGCCCGCCGTTGTATGACAACCGGCACAGTCGTGGCCAAGTCCGTTAGTTACGTGATTAGGGTCGGTTGCTGCCGCAAATGACATCTGATGGCAGGAGTAACAATCGTTGACTGTATTGGCAAAGCCGCTACTGTGGCACGATTGACATTCCAGATCGATGTGTGCACCGTTAATAGCAAAACCGGTTTGATCGTGATCAAATTCCGCAGGCTCCCATGCTGTCGTGGTGTGACACTGCTGACAATCGTGACTGAAGTCCGCTGCCTCATGGTCGGGATTGTCGGTTGCGGCGAAGCCGCCGCCATGACACGAATAGCAGTCTGAAGCAGGTATTCGTGTAGCCGTCGCTGTGGCAGTTCTGGCATGCCAATGTCGTGTGTGCGCCGGTAAGGGCGAAGCTCGTCGCACTATGGTCGAAATCGGCCGGCTCCCAAGCGTTCATATTGTGGCATGTCGTGCAGTCGTGATCGAAATTTCCCGCCGTATGATCGGGCTCGTTTGCGTCAGCAAACGCTGAACTGTGACAACTGAAGCAATCACTTGCCGTGTTTGTATAGGAACTGCTGTGGCAATCCTGGCATTCGACTTTTGTGTGCGCACCTTCGAGTGCAAAGCTGGTCACGTTGTGGTCAAATGTTGCCGGTGTCCACGCAGTCATCGTGTGACAAGTACTGCAATCTTGTGAAAAATTCGCGGCTTCGTGATCTGGGTCTGGTGCACCGAGATAATCGGCGCTGTGGCAAGAGTAACAATCAGTCGGCGTTCCGGCAAACTGGGTCGCATGACACGAGGCGCAGTCAAGACCCTGATGCCCGCCTTCAAGTATCGGGGTTGGGGGATGGTCGAATCTTGCCCCTTCCCAAGTAACTGCAGATGAACGATGGCATTGTACACAGTCGCTGTCGAACCCCGCCAGCACATGGTTGGGATCGGTAGTTGTGTTGAAGTCGCTCTCGTGGCAAGATTGACATTCCGCCGAGGTGCCGGCATACTGCTCGCTTAGTTGACCCTGATGGCAGGACTGACAATCGACAATGGCGTGAACTCCCATTAATGGAAATCCGCGCGTTGCGTGGACCTCGAAAACTTCTTGCTCGTTCTGCCATCCGCGAGTGGTGTGGCAATTCTGACAGGTTGATCCTAATTGCCCGTTGTGCGGATCAGCATGGCATGAAGCGCATTCATCTGGAGTTTTCGCGAAGGTGAGATCGTTATGGCAGGCAATACACTTTATCTGTTTGTGTTTACCGGACAAGGGAAATCCTGTTTCGTCGTGACGGAACTTGGTGTCTGTCGGAATCTCTTTCCAGTTTCCGGTTGAGTGGCAGGTCGCACAATCGAACTTGATATCGCCGTGGGGGTTATCACCCTGGGCGATCGCAAGAATTGTGAGGCCGGCGGCGAAAGCAATTGTCAGGCAGACTCTTAAGAGAGTCATCTTGACACCATCCAGATTTAGAGTTTGCCGGTCTTTGTATCGTGGCAGTCTTTACATTCAGTACCTAATGGCTTGTATCGGACCAAAACAGTCGATTCTTGAATGACATTTCCATGACATTGGTTGCATGGCACTTTCGCATGCGCACCATCAAGACGATACCGCGAGTCTCGGTTATGGTCAAATTTCGAGGCCTTCCAGTTGTCAGTCTGGTGACAACGGTCGCAAGCAGTCTGTTCATTAACAACAAACTGCCCGCCATGAATATCTTTATGACATTCGTTGCAGATTCTTGGCAGTAGCTCGAAAGTCAGAAGTGATACATTAGTTTTATCATTTTTGTTCCCGTGACAATCGAGGCATTTGACACCTTTATGCCGCCCGGTGAGCGGGAACTTGGTCGAGTCATGCGCAAAAACTGATTCCTTCCAGCTCTCGACATTATGACAGCTTTCGCAGCCGCCGCTGCCTACCCACTTGTCTACCTTGCCATTGTGAGGATCCCTATGGCATGATTTGCAAGCAACATCATTGAAAGCGAATTTGTACTGCCGTGATGTCTTGCCCGTTGGCGTAGTCACATGACAGCCATCGCAAGGAACCGCAATATGTGCGCCTCGAAGTGGATAGTCGCAACTATCGTGTTGTTCAATAGTAAATATTCCGGGACGAAATCCATCCACATTGTGACAACGTTCGCATTTGGCTCCGCCGGGACTTTTCACGAATGCGCCTTGGTGGAAGTCAGCGTGGCAATCGCTACAGTTCGAATAGGCTAACATTTTGCGAGGTTCTTCCTGCTTGTGGCACTTCGCACACTGCAGCGGCGCATGCCGTCCGATGAGTGGGAATCGCGTTTTGCTGTGATCGAATTTGCTATTGTTAACCGTTCTCCAGCCTCCGGTATTATGACACCCGGCACAATCCGGTCCAAGGCGATTGGCGTGCGGATCCTTGTGACAGGAACTACATTCGGAGTAATTGAGGCCCGTAAACTTCTGGTACGATGTGTCAGCAACCACCGACTTATCGCTAAGAGCAGGATGGCACTTCGCACACTCGACCTTCTGGTGCTGGCCCGAGAGTGGATACTTTGTCATCTGATGATCGAAAGAAATAGCTGGTTTCCATGCCGTGTTAGAATGGCAGGATTCACACTTTTCGGAAACCTGGCCGCGATGTTCGTCAAAGTGGCAGCTCTTGCACTGCGTCGAAAGTCCGAGAAAGGTCCGGTTCGGATCTTTCCGCACATCACCTTCCTTCAAGTCAGGAACAACGTTCTTGGCTATATGACATTGCCGACACTGTAGCGGTTTATGCGCTCCGCTTAGTTCGTATCCCGTAAGCGAATGGTCGAAAGCAGCTTCACCGTCTTTCCAATATATCAAAGCAAATTCACGACCATGGTGCTCGACATGGCACTCTTCACACACTCTGTATTGATTGGTGCCGTGGAGGCCGTCGAGTTCGTTGAGTTGTTTCTGGATTAGTGTGTGGCAGGTCAAGCAATTCGGACTAATCTGTTTTCTGTCGGAACCGTGGCACGCGCGGCAGTTGTCGAGACCCTCGAGGTGACTGTGTGCCTGCGAAAGGTCACCCGGAGATAATTGTGCAAACGCCGAGGCTGACATTAAGATAGTGACGGCCACAATTACTCGCCAACAATTGAGCGATCTCATGCTTTACGATAACCCTGCAAATCCTGTCCAGAAGGCAATTCCGATGTGAACACCCATAATCAGGTACATTATTATAGCAAACGGCTTGTGAACGACATGCCAATAGTGAAACACTTCGCGTGTTCTGTCCAGCATCTCAATTCGTCGCGCAAGCGAGGCGCGCTCGAGAGCGAGCCGGGCAAGTTGCTTTAGTCCGCGGTCAACAGAGGCAAACGATCTCTTCATCTCGGACATTAGACGACGTGCAAGCATCGGTCGGGTGATGTCCGCGATGATTGCCCCAAACAGAAGCCTGACAAACGAGCCTTCAGTTGAGATTAGTCGTTTCGCCAATGTCTCAAGCTGAGCCAATTGTTCCGGCGCCAGTCCATATTTGTCCCTCAATACCTCTGTCGTCAACTGCATCTGTTTGTCGATTTCGGCCATTGTCAATTCGTCCCCCTCCTGATTGCGGGGAATAAGCTGATACAGATACCGACCTACGTAACCACTCAAAGCAACGGCGATCATTGACCAAAACGCCACAGCGATCAGGCCTTGCACCTTGAATGACGAATGAAGAATGATGAACAACGGCCCGCAGACGCCAAGATAAATATGTAGTTTCAGCCAATTACGCAGCGTGACGCTCTTGCCGAGCAGCTTGGTGCGCTTTCGAAGAGAGTAGGTTAACATCAATATCATCATTGCCGAGCCGACATAGCCAAATACTATACCAAGACTTCCTGCCGGTCGCAGCGCACGATAGTCCTCGTGATGCGGACGCTCAATGTAGGGTGTGCCGTAATAACTCGAACCGGAGGCGAGATAGTAGACAATCGACAGCAAGGTCAGGATATACAGAATGATTAAGAATCTTTTCATCGGCTCCAAACTCGTGTAAACATTCTACGTTAACGGCAATGTGATGCGTTTTACACGATTATCGGCTGTTTGGACCATAAAAATGAACCGGCCCAAGAAATTTGCACAAAGAGACCAAGTGACTTAGAGAGGGCTGTGTGGAATCATCGTGATTCATCGCGAAGGCGTTGAATCTGATCGACTACTCGATTGTGCGGAGCCGGTATCCGATTCCCGGTTCTGTGGCGATTAGATCTTGCGGAATCGACGCCGAATCTAGCTTCTTTCTCAACTGCCCAAAATACACTCTCAAATATTGTCGCTGCTCTACAGCGGATGGCCCCCAAACCTCTCGCAAAATCTGAGTGTGCGTTACGACTCTTCCGGCATGGCGGGCAAGAAGCCGCAAGAGATTGTACTCGGTGGCTGTCAGATGCACCATCTCGTTATCCACTGTTACGATGCGGGCAGCGAAGTCAATTTTGAGCGGACCCGATACAAACACTGACGATTCTTCACCGGGATGTGCATGTCTAAGCGCGACTCGTACCCTTGCCAGCAATTCCGCCGTGCTGAACGGTTTGGTCAAATAATCATCTGCGCCGGCATCAAGGACTTTGACTTTATCGACGTCATTATCTCTGACTGTCAGGACGATAATCGGAATCGAGGACCATTCGCGAAACCGACGGATGAATTCATCGCCGCCCATGTCGGGCAATCCGAGATCGAGAATGATGACTTCGGGCTTGAATGCCACTGCATCGCGAAGACCGTCGTTTGCTGTCGCTGCATCAGCAACATGATATCCGTCCGCTTCAAGACAGACTCGCAGTAGTTTGCGAATAGCCGGCTCATCATCAATGACGAGGACTTTGATTTGGTTGCTCATAGAGTTGTCTCCCCGGAAAGACCCGACGGTTGGCTCTTCGTCGGCAAGTCGATTGTAAACTCGGCGCCGCCGATACTGCGATTGGCTACTCTAATTCGACCTTTGTGCAATTCGACAATATTCTTTGCAAGCGAAAGCCCGAGCCCGATTCCACCGGAAGGACTATCGGGAAGCCGCCGAAACTTCTCAAAGACGTTTTCTAGCTCTGAGGACGGAATACCAGGTCCCTGATCCGCTACGGCGATAGACAGATACTCCTCAGAAGTCGTCGCGGAGATCTTGATGCTGGAGTTCATGGGCGAGTACATCGCTGCGTTGCGCACAAGATTGGAAAGCGCATGCATTAGCAAACCGAAATCTCCATTGAGTAGAATTGAATGTTCATCAGCTTGGACCTTTATCTGGCGCTCAACTAACAGACTCTGATTTTGCTCCACAGTTTCCTTGATCAACTCTTGAACGTCAAACCACTCGAGATTCAACCTGAGTGTTCCTGATTGCAGTCTTGACATGTCGAGTAGATTCTCGATCACATGGTTGAGTCGATCGGCCGAGGCCATGATTTCTTCAGCCAGTGTGTCGCGATTTTCGCTATTCGATTGCAGCTTCGGGTCGCGCAGAGCCGCGGCAAATCCGATTATGGAAGTAAGCGGTGTGCGCAACTCGTGCGAGATTGAGTTAAGCAGAGTCTGATGAAGTTTTTCGGATTCCTCCAAGAGAGCCAGGTCGCGATTCTGCAACTGAAGAACCTCACGTTGGACAACGACTGCAGTTTGGTGGCACAATGCGTAAAGCAGATCGTTCTGATCGCGGGAAAGTTCAGTCGGTTCAATCGGGCGGAACAGAAGTACTCCAAGTTTTTGTTCACCTACCTGCAATGGAATACACAGCGAGCGAACTTGCGAGAGCGTTTCCGTCGACCAACCGGCCGGTTTGCCATTTTCGAAGACCCATGCTGCGACGGCCCAGTCGTTGACGTCCATCTCAATAGCATTTGTACGAGTTGTTCTGTCCAATCTCCCACTCTTGATCTTGGGAATCAATAGGCACGATCGCGCTTGAAACAACCGTTGCGTTCGGCGGTCAACCTCTTCCTCAATTTGCTCCATCCCCTGAATTTCGACCAGAGACCGGACGAAATCGAAAAGCACCTGCGTCCGCATTTCACGTTGGCGCAACAATCTCTCATGATTGATCCCACGCGCAGTCAATACACCGGTGATAGTGGCGACCACAAAATATGCTGTGAACATCATGAAGTCTTCCGGTGCGCTGATTGAAAACGTGAATCGCGGCGGAATGAAGAAGAAATTCCACATTATCGCGCTGAGCGTAGCGGCAGTGAACATCGCCGCGAGAGAACTGCGAAATGCCAAGAACAGAATTGCCAGCAAGTAGAAGAAGCCTACTGCGCGATATCCGATAAGCGGCGCAAGAAACCAGTTCAATACCGACACTCCCGCTACAGTGGCGAGCGCTGTCAGAATTGGTGCGAAGTCTACGCGTGGTGGCGCGATGATCGGTTTGCGCAGCGACTCGCTTATCTCAAGATGCGGACGGATAACATGAATATCGATGTCGAGCCGGAGACGCACAAGTCGATCGAGAATCGTTCCGCCGCCAAAGAGATCGCGCCAAAAACGACGGTCGGGCCGCCCAACGATGATCTGCGTGGTGTCGCGCTCGCGAGCGATTCGCGCAATCGCGGCAACAGCATCCGGGTCGGCGGTTGTTACAACTTCGGCGCCTAACTCCTGCGCTAACCGCAGATTCTTAAGAAGTTGCTCTTGATCTTCATGAGAAAGCGTTCTTCCGGTTTCGACATTGAGAGCTACCCACGGTGCGCGCATCGCGCTTGCATGGCGTCGCGTCGCACGAATCAGGTCTTCAGAAAACGGACTGTGACTGACAGCTACCAGCAGTCGCTCAACTGTATTCCAGCGGCCGGAAATGAGCAGGCTTTGGCGAAGGCTCTGTAGTTCATTTTCGACACGCTCGGCGGTTGCCCGCAATGAGAGTTCACGCAATGCGGTGAGCGATTCCTCTTTGAAGAAATTATCGGCGGCAGCTTGCTTGCGTTCTCCTAAGTAAACCTTACCTTCGCGAAGCCGTTTCAACAACTCTGCCGGAGAAATGTCAATCAATGTAATTTCATCAGCGCGTCGAACCACGGAATCAGGCACGGTTTCCCGCACCGTCACGCCCGTTATGCGTCTAACGACATCATTCAGGCTGTCGAGATGCTGAACATTCAGCGTCGAGTATACATTGATGCCGTGTTCGAGCAGCTCCAGAACATCCTGATACCGTTTGTGATGTCTTGATCCGGGAACGTTGGAGTGTGCAAGCTCATCAACGAGCACGAAGGCTGGCTTTCGTGCAATTATCGCATCAATGTCCAATTCTTCAAGTTGCGTTCCCTTGTAATCAAGGACGCGGCGCGGAATAACGGCAAGTCCAGTCAGCAGTGCTTGTGTCTCAGCCCGGCTATGAGTCTCCACAACTCCAACGACGACATCGGCTCCGTTAACATGAAGCTCTTGCGCGGCTTTCAACATGGCGTATGTCTTGCCGACACCGGCGGACATACCAAAGAAAAGGCGCAGTTTACCTGCGCGCTCTCTGGCTTCATCGTTTTGCAGCGCCGTCAGAATGCGCTGTGGATCTGGTCGATCGTGGTCTGTCATTTTCTTACGCTTAAGAATAGCGAATCAACAGCAAGATTCAACAGGAATACATTCACACGTGGCTGACCTATAAATCCGAAACTATAGGGTTCAACTCGCATTTCAACCAACTGCTGAAGCTGTGCCAGTTTCTCGGAACTGAGTCCGCGCACTCTCGCAACACGGTCAATCTGGTAGCGGGCAGCTTCAGGCGAGATATGCGGATCGAGTCCACTACCTGATGCCAGTAGCAAATCGTCCGGTGGTTGTGCGCCGCCGTTCGCCTCGGTCAATAGCGCCCGACGGGATGTTATCTGTTCAAGTAGAGCCTTGCTTGTCGGGCCAAGATTTGTGCCGCTTGATGGTTGGGGATTATAGCCGATTCCGGAGGGACGTGGCCAAAAGTACGAAGAATCGGCGAACTCCTGAGCAATAAGCTCCGATCCAATCAACTTTCCACCAGAGTAAGTCAGGCTTCCGTTGGCTTGATGAGGGAATAGTGCCTGCGCTGCCCCCAGCATGATCATGGGGTAGAGCACGCCGGTCACAACTGTCATTACGATGATCAGTTTTGCTGCTATGATAAACGTCTTCATTGAAAATCCACTCTTAACAAGTTATGAGATTAATCCCAATTGGGTAACAATAATGTCGATGAACTTGATTCCGACAAACGGTGCAATCAAGCCGCC